>NZ_RZRT01000003.1:0-143740 GCF_003998295.1 Mesorhizobium sp. M7A.F.Ca.US.011.01.1.1 | reverse complement strand
GAGACGTTCACGGTGCATGTCGCCGACAGCGACGGCAACGTGGCGGACGATCCAAGCGCCTCGTTCCAGATCGCCATTGTCGACGACGTGCCGACGGCGGTTGCCGACACGGACAGCGTGACGGAAGGCGGCACGGCGAGCGGCAATGTGATCACGGATGCTTCGGCGGGCGATGCCGGAGATACCGATACCGGCGCCGACACCAAGGGTGCGGACGGCGCTTCTGTGAGCGGCGCGACGGGCACCGGTGCGACCACAGTGGTGGGCAGCGACTTCCATGTCGTTGGCCAGTACGGCACGCTGACGCTGAGCCCGGACGGGACCTACAGCTACGTGGCCAATTCCAACATCAGCAACGCATCGGCGGTGACCGACACCTTCACCTACACGCTGAAGGACGGCGACGGCGACACCTCGCCGACGACGCTGACCATCACCATCAATGACGGGACCAACCCGTCCGTGGTGACCAACGCGGTCATCGCGGTGGACGAGGAAGGCCTCGGCACTGCCAATGCGACCGGCAGCGCGGCCGCGACCAATGTCGAGAACGGCAGCGGAACGGTGTCGTTCCATGCTGGTTCGGACAACATCACCGGCGTGGCGTTCACGTCGGTTGCCGGGATCACGGCGAACGTCAACGGCGTTGTCGGTGCCGACATCGTCTGGACGCTGGTCGGCCCGACGCAGATCACCGGTTCGATCAACGGCATCGATGCTATCCATATAGACTTGGTCGCGCCGTCACTGCCGATCCTCGCCGGCGCCAACGGATCCGCGACAATCAATGTGACGCTGCTCGACAACTTTCCGCATCCCGACGCGGGTGGGCAGAATGTCATCAATCTGACCGGCATCAACGTGGTCGCCACCGATACGGATGGTGACCAGGCGAGCGCGACGGTTCAGGTCAATGTCACTGACGACGTGCCCACATTGGGCAGCGTGCAGAGCCAGCAGGCGAGCAACGACCCGTCGCAAACGCCGGCGGTCGGCACGCTCCACTTCGTCGCGGGCGCCGACGGGGCCGGGACTGCCATGACGATCACGGTCGACACGGCGCTTCTGACTTCAGCAGGACACCACCTCGTGACGGCGCAGGTCGGTAACGTCCTGACAGCCTATGCCGACAACAACAACAATGGCAGCTATGATGCAGGAGGCGACACGGCGGTCTTTACCATCACTGTGAATCCCAACGCCGGCACTTCGGGGCAGTACACGTTCGATTTGCTGAAGCCGCTGGACGGCACGACAGTCGATGTAGCCATCGGGCAGGGTAGTTCTTTCGGGAGCGGACCAAGCAAATCCGTAGTGGTGAACGACGGCAATCAGGACATTGTCATGGTAACCGGTTGGAAGCCGACTGGCGGATTCACCGGAACGGAAGAAACGGATTGGTACAACCATACCGGGTCTGGCGCAGATCCTACGATGGCGCAGCAGAATAACATTAGTGGCTCTACCCAAGGGTGGGGCCTTGGCAACAACAATCTGAACGTAGGCGAATTCCTGCGTTTCGATTTCGGAACGCCAAATGACTATGTTGGCTCCTCTACGACTAACCCTGTCGGTGACTACAATCCTCCTGCCAATTTAACGCTGGCGAATATTTCGTATGCCACATTCAGCCTTTTCAACTATGACGGAACGGATAAGATCGAGTTCGTCGCACACTTCACCGATGGAACATTTGCTCATTACACTCCATCTGTCGGTGCGACTACTCTAACAATCACGTCGCCCTCTGGTGCGCAAATAGCCTGGATTGATGCATACGAATCATCGGGCACCATCAAGCTCAACCTCACGAATGTCGGCGTAACATCCACCACTGTCGACCATACTATTCCGGTGACGCTGCAACTCACGGATGGCGATGGCGACCAGACGTTGGCGGGGAGTTTCACCGTTCACGTGAAAGACGGTTTGACGCCTAACGCGGTTGCTGCTCCGGTTCTGCTCGACCTCAATCACGACGGTATCCACACCACGGATCTCACGCACTCTACCGTCTCGTTCGACTATAATGGCGATGGCGTCGCTTCGAAGACCGCCTGGGTCGACACCCATGACGGCATCCTGGCGATCGATCTCAACGGCGACGGCAAGGTGAACAACGGTTCGGAGATCGTCTTCACCCAGCAGGCTGTTGGCGCGGCAACCGATCTTGCTGCGCTTGCCCTGGTCTACGACACGAACCACGATGGCAAGCTGACTGCCGCCGATCACGATTTCGGGCAATTTGGTGTCTGGCAGGACGCCAACGGCAATGGGGTGTCAGATTCAGGCGAGTTCAAGAGTCTTGCCGCTTTGGGTATCGTCGAGATCGGACTTACGAGTGACAATCAGCACTCCATTTCGGAAGACGGTTCTGTCTTGACCTATGGTGGATCGACTTTCACCACCGCCAGCGGCGAGACGGGTGCGGTTGCCGACATCGGCTTCGGCAATTTCGATACCACCGGACAAACGGCAACCTCGGGCGCCGACACCTTCAAGCTCGACAATCTCGACATTAAGGATCTCATCACCGACTACCACGGCTCCGGCCCTGGTGGTGAGGGCGATAAGATCGACCTGAGCGCGCTGTTCGACACGGTGTCGGGGGGCAACATCAATGACTATGTGCACTACGACGCCGACACGAAGACACTCAGTGTCGACACCACTGGCTCAGGCAATGCGGCCAATTTCGTGGATGTTGCCGCGTTGCAGAACGGACCTGCCGCGGGCACGATCACGATACTTTACGACGACACGAACCACACACAACACACGGCAACGATCTAACGCCATAGCGCGTGGCCAAGCGACTATGTTATACGTCGCTAATATCTAGGGGAGCTCAATATGAAACGTTCTGCAAGACTGCTGGTTTCCGCCGCGGCGCTGTTGCTGGCAGTCGGGTCGACGGGGTATGCCGCCGACATCATCGACGGCCCGACGGGCGATTATTGCCGTGTCGTGGGGACGTCCAACCTGGTGCTGAACGACAACATCGTCGATCTGAAGCAGCAGGTGGTAAAGCTGATGGACGAGTCGGTCGCCGCCGCCAACAGTTCGGAGTGGATCAACTCCTCCCGGCCCGTCTTCGTCTGGGCATCGGAGGCCAAGGTCGCCTGCGGCATGGCTTACGGCTACCTCAAGACGAACTACAAGGACGAAGACACCCTCAACAAATGCGAGTGTTTTCACGATCGCATGGTCGAGTACATGCACTGACCGGATAGGCGAACCCACGCCTGTTGGCCATCATGACAGCCGACGGATCCTTCCTGAAGGCGGTTGCGGGCGCGATCGTGTTGCTTTGCCTTGTCCAAACGGTCACGCCGGCCAGTGCCAACTGGCTGGAACGACCGTCCGTGAAACAACGGCTTTCGCCCGGCCTGAAGCAGCCATTGCGCTGTGATCCGGCTACGGAGTGGACCCGGCAGGCTTTCAAGGCATTTGCCAGCTGCCAGGCATCGATCTATGGCCTGGAGCCGCTGCTGGCGCATGCGGTGATGGAGATCGAAAGCGGCTTCGATCCCGGCGTGCAAGGCGCCGATGGCGAAATCGGCCTGATGCAGGTGATGCCGGCGACGGCCAGGATGCTCGGCTTTGGAGGCTCCCTCGACGATCTGAGCGCGCCGGCGACCAACATCGCGCTGGGGGTCAGATATCTTGCACAGGCCAACAGGCTCGCCGCGGGCGATCTGTGCACCACCGTCATGAAGTATCGCGCCGGGCACAATGAAAGCCGGTTCTCGGCCCTTTCGGTCCGCTACTGCCAGCGTGCGCGGGCAATCCTGGCAAGGGAAGGGATTGAAGTGACCGGACCTTTGCCGGTGGCGACATTTGGCTTTGCCGCATTTTCGCCAGGAGGGGAGGAGGGAGCCCCTGCCCAGGAAAAAGGCGTTTGCGTGCGCCGCCTGTTCGTGCCCGGGCCGCGATACATGAAATGCGCCGACTATCGAAGTGCCGGGCAAGCAAGGCAGATCAGGGCGCTCAGAGGCAGGCTTTTCGGCGGCTAAAAGAACTACAGACGGCACTGCAAGTCCGCCGTAACATGCGTTGAAGACCAGACCGGGAACAATATCCGGCGGCACATAGGGGTGGAGCATTCATGGAAGCTGGCCGACAGGTCCACCGTCCGCGGACATGGGCAATCGCCTTGGCGCTCGCCGCGATCGTGTCGGGCTGCCAGTCGAAAGGCGGCGTGTCCGAAGTGCTCGATCCGGCGGCGGTTGCCGCGCCTGCCGGGCAGAATGGCGCCGCCGGTACCGGTCCCGCCCAGGCGACCCAGTCGCTGGGCACCGGTTCGACAAAAGTCACGATGCTGCTGCCGTTGTCCGGCTCCGGAACAGCGGGCGAAAACGGCAGGAAGATGCTGGATGCGGCCAAGCTGGCGATGACGGATATTGGCAATGGATTGCTTACGCTGACGGTAGAAGACACCAAAGGCGACAGCGCACTGGCCAGCAAAATGGCGATAACGGCCATAACGACGGGCTCGAAGGTCGTGATCGGCCCGACCGAACTGACGGCAGCCCAGCATATTGCCACGCTGTCCGGGTCGAAGCGGCCACCGGTCCTGGCGCTCGCCGATAATTTCGCCGGTGGCGCCGGGGTTTATGCCGTGCTCCTTGGCGAAGCGGACAGCGCCGCCGCGGGCGCCGCGGGACTGGCCGCGAAAGGCAGCAAGAAGTTCGTACTGCTTGTCGCGGATGGCCCAAACGCGGGCGCCATGGAGAAGCGGGTCGCAAACAGCCTCAGCATCTACGGCGCGGCGCTCGCGGTCACTCTCCGATATTCCGCCGGCGACGGCGCAGCGAAGGCGGTCGACGAAATGGGCTCACTCGTGGACGCCCCCGACGCCGTCATTGTCGCCAGCGGCAATGGCAGTCCGTCGCCCATCCTTGCCGTCCTCAAATCGAAGGGCATTCCGGGAAAGACTGTCTCCGTCGTCGGAACGAACCGTTGGCTGGAGCACCCCATGGATCCGCTCTTCGAGGGGGCGTTTATCGCCACGCTCGATCCAAGTGAAACCGGGCCGATCGCCGACCGCTTCAGGACGACATACAACTATTCCGCTGACGTCAATGTGGCCTATGCCTATGACATGGTTGCCCTGACGGCAGGGATTGCCAGCGCGATCGGGCCTGATGGCTTCAGCAAAAAAATTCTCGAGAATCCAAACGGCTTTCGCGGGTCGACCGGCCTGTTCCGGTTTCGGGCCGACGGATCCAGCGAACGCTCGATGCCGTTCTATCGGATTGAAAAAGGTGCGCTCAAGCTGGTTGCCAAATCGACGTCGGGTTTCTGACCGGCGCAAATCCCTAAGATCCTGTTCAAGCTGATGGGCAGGCCGGGCCGCAGCCGCTTGGCGATCGCGCTCGGAAGCCTGCTGCTTCTGGCCGGGATACTGCTGATCATTCAAGGTGGGGCGTTGCTTTCGGTCGATCGGCCTGTCCGTGCCCCGTCGCGGGATGTTGACGATACGCAGCCTATCCGGCCGGTTGCCCCGGTAGCCGGCGCACAACGCCTGGAGCCGGCGCGCAAGGTTGCTCAAGACCTGATCGCTCCGCCACGGCTTGATCCCGCTGAGATCGAACGGACCGAGCCCCGTCCGCCACTCAGCGAACTCGGTCTCGCCGTGCCCCCGAAAACGCCGATGCCTGGGGATTGGCGGGAGATCTTGCTCTACCGCCCGGTTGCCACATCGTCGGCGATGTTCGAATCCATGGGCCGCAAGGTGGTCATCAGCGGAGTGCGAGGCATCGATCTCGACAGCTCCTGCTCGTTTCATGACGTCACCTGGCCTTGCGGCCTGCGCGCACGCGCCGTTTTCAATTCCTGGCTGAGGGGACGCGGGCTGCACTGTTTCGTACCTCCGGACGTCGAGCGTTTTGCCGTCGCCGCGCCATGCAGGCTGGGCAAGCAGGATGTTGGCGCCTGGCTTGTCTCCAACGGCTGGGCCACGGCGCTGCCGAACGGCATCTACGGCAAGGCGGAGGCGACAGCCAGAAAGGCTGAGATGGGCATATTCGGCCCGGCACAATAGTCTGCCATTCAACCCTGATTTTTTGTTTGTTAACCGCCACGGGCGCAGCTTTGCGTCTGTCTTTTATGCATGTCCTTTTCCCAAAGCCGAGGTCATGCATTGGGAGCAAGCCGATTTCGTCCGCAGCCTTGATGGGGTCATCGCGCAATCGATTAAATTGCAAGGTTCCTTGAAACTGAAATTGCAACACACCGGCCTTATACCAGCCCATCCACAGGAGATCGGCCAGTGACAAAGACTATGGTGAGCACCACCGACCAGGCATGGAAAGGCGTCGCTTTGCTGACGTTTCTGGGAACCACTGCAATCCTGGGCGTTTCCGTCGGCCTCAATTATCTGCTGCTGTTCTCCGAGGCGCTGACGCCATTTGGGCGCAGCATGATCACGGCAATCCTGTTGCCTGTCGTCCTTGGTGTTCCGCTTTTTCTGTTCGTTGGATTGAAACAGATCGAGCTTCGTCGCTATCGCCGGGAACTCGACAAGTCGGCAACCTTCGACACCACGACCGGCTGCCTGAATGGAGCGGTCTTCACGTCGATGGTCGAAAAAAGAACGGCAAGGCCGTCGGTGCCGGGGCCTAAATCGGGCGCCTTCCTGGTTATCCATTCGGAGCATCTGCGGTCCATCAACCTGCGCTTTGGTCTTGAATGGGGCGATCAAGCCTTGCGGCTCATAGCCTCGACCATACAATCGTCGGTGCGCGCGGAAGACCTGGTTGGACGCATGGGGACGTCGATGTTCGGGGTTTTCCTCGCCGGCGCGACCGAAGCAGAAGCCAGGGAAATCGGCGAGCGTATCGAGGCGCGCATCGCGCAAGTCTATTTCGCACCAAAGGGGACCGAGGATGCCCTGACCGTCAAGGTCGGCGGCGTGGTGTTCGAAAACCAGGTGGAGTTCGCGGACATGTTCCGGTCCGCCGAGCAGCGCATGGCCGGCGTCCAGGACGGAGCCGCGTTTGAACTGACGCATCTCCATAGCTGATAGTCGCTGGGAACCAGAGCCACTCGGAACCCAGGAGAATTGTCGGACGCGGCCGCCGTCACGCTGCCGACGGGGTGACCCGTGAAGACGCCGCCCAGGTTTCGGCGATGGCGACGATCGCCGCGTTGATCGGTCCGCTCGGGATCGCCGGCATCACCGAGGCATCGACGACAAAGGCATTGTCGAAGCCGTTCAGCCGCAAGTCAGGATCGACGACGGCGCCGGCATCGCTACCCATCCGGCACGTGCCGGCCGGATGATGATGGGTGGAAGCAGCCCTGGCGATGAATGCATCAAGCTCGTCGTCGGACTGAACCGGTGCACCCGGCAGGACTTCCGCATCGCGCCATTCGTCCAGAGCCGCATGATGGCCAACCATGCGCGCCCGCTTCAAGGCCATCCTGAAAGTCGCGCGGTCGTGTTCGGTTTCGAGATAATGCGGATCGATGACCGGCGTGTCATTGCGGCCAGGCCCGCTTGGTGCGATGCGCCCGCGGCTCGTCGGATGGGTGACGCCGCACAGGATCGTGAAGGCGGAGCCATAGGGCGGGGCATTCAGGCCCTCGGCCGCTGACGGAGCGACGACGCAGGCGAGCACGATGTCGGGACTTCCCGTGGAACGGGTAGGGTCGTCGCCATGCAGGTACATCAGCGATTCGGAATGCTGCAGACGGGAAGGCGGCACCGGCCTTTTCGTACTGTAGACATTTCCAAGAGCCAGCAGATGGTCCTGCAGATTGCGACCCACCTCGCGTCGATCGGCAAGGCAGCGTATGTCAGCCTGTTTCAGGGTATCGGGGCAACCAATGCCCGACCGCATGAGGATGAGCGGCGTCGACACGGCGCCGGCGCAAAGAACGACCCGGTCGGCTGAGAGCGTTCTGGTCTCACCCTCGCACACCACGCTCACGCCAGTGACCTTGTGGCCGTTCAGCACCAGATGCTCGACCTCGTGGCCGGCAAGCAAGGTCAGGTTCGGCCGCGCCATCACCTGCGGCGGCAGATAGGCGTCGGCGACGCTCAGGCGCTTGCTGTCGCGGATGTTGAGCGAATTGGGGCTGGTGCCGACCAGTTCGCCGCTGTTGTGGTCTGTCAGGGCGGGAGCCCCCATGGCGCGCCCGGCGGCGATGTAAGCACGCACGACCGGACTGACCTCGGCGTCCGGCAGATAGACGTCCAGCGGGCCGTTCCTGCCGCGTGTCGGCGCATCGAAGGCAGTGAAGGCTTCGCTGCGGATGAAGCCCGGCAACAATCCCCGATAGGACCAGCGCTCGCCGCCGGCTTGCGACCAGGGTTCGAAATCATCGGGATGGCCGCGCACATAGGCCATTGCATGCAGGCAGCTCGAGCCGCCGACTATCCTGCCGCGCGGCCATTCATGGACGCGGTTGGCGGTGAAGGGCTGAGGCACGGTCCGGTAGCTCCAGTCATAGGCGCGGCCCTGGAGCATCGTCCATTTCAGCGGATCGGCGATGTCGGGATCGGCCGGCATCGCCCCGGCCTCGATGAGGCCGACCTGGCACGACCGGTCTTCACTGAGCCGGCTGGCAACAGCCGAGCCTGCGGATCCCGCGCCGATCACCAGCACGTCGAAATGACGTTTCAATTTGAAATTCCCCGCACAGGCTCGATGTCAGAGGTGATACGATCACGCGGCAAAGGCGCCGGCATTCGACCGTTCCATGATCTGTCTCTGCACGGACAAAAGGTGCGCGCGCATTGCGGCCTCTGCCGCTTCGGGATCGCGCTGCGAGATCGCTTCGGCGATCAGGCGATGCTCGCCGTCGCGGTGGGCTATCCGCTTGGGACAGGTGGGTGCCGCGGTGCGCGCAACCTTCACCCGCGCATCGACACCGACCTGGCGCAGCATCTTGTAGAATTCCGCGGCAAGGTGGTTGCGGGCCGCGGCGACGATCGCGAGATGGAAAGCGAAGTCGACCTCACCCGACGGGGCGTTCTCAGGCGTGGTTGCCGCGTCGAGGATCCGCGCCGTCTCGAAAGAGGAGGCGCGCAGCGACGCCAGTCGGGCAAGGCCCGGCTCCATGATCAGGCGCAATTCCAGGACCTCAATCGGATTGGTTACCCTGACCAATTCCTCGCCATATCTCGGAAGGGCGGTCGGCGCCCGCCTGGCGCGCGCCGGTTTGAGGTCGCCCGAAAGGCGCAGCACTTCAAGCGCCTTGCGAAGCTGATGGCGCTTGATGCTCAGATGTTCCGCAAGATCGCGCTCGGACGGAAGCTTGCCGCCGCCCTGCTGCAACTGGCGGACCGCGGCGATGATGTCGTCGAGATCCGATGGTCCGGCCTGCGGCTCGAATGCGCTCAAAACCAAATCTCCTGTCCGATCGGCAGACCGCCGACTCAACGTCCCGACATCATATTGTGACACGAAAACCTGTTCGACGGCACTCAACCAATTCAACCAATCTACAACTGTACGCAATGGTTGACAACACCAGTTGCGCGATGGTTGACTGCCCATGTCGACGGTTGCCATCGCGGCGGACCGTCTTTCTCCCGAGGATCACGCATGCCGGCTGGCGAAACCTTTGACTACGTCATTGTCGGTGCGGGATCGGCCGGCTGCGTGCTGGCGAACCGGCTGAGCGAAGACCCCGCGGTGTCGGTGCTTCTGCTGGAGGCGGGGGATTGGGACCGCGATCCGATGATCCACATCCCGCTCGGTTGGGGCAAGATACTGACCGAACGCCGCCACGACTGGATGTATTTCTGCGAGCCCGAGGCCAATGTCGGCGGGCGCAAGGTCGAATGCGCGCGCGGCAAGGTCATCGGCGGCTCTTCCTCCACCAACGCCATGGCTTATGTGCGCGGCAATCGCGGCGACTACGATCGCTGGGCGGCAAGCGGCCTGACGGACTGGTCGTTCGACAAGGTGCTGCCCTACTTCAAGAAGCAGGAGCGCTGGGAGGCGGGCGAAAGCCGGTATCGCGGCGGCAGCGGACCGCTGAACACCCAGTTCTGCCGCTACAAGGACGAACTGATCGATGCCTTCGCCACGGCCAGCCGTGATGCCGGATATCCGCAGACCGACGATTATAACGGCGCCATACAGGAAGGCTTCGGCCGGCTGCAGATGACAATTGCCAACGGCCGGCGCTGCTCGACCGCCACCGCCTATCTGCGGCCCGCCATGCGCCGCGGCAATGTCAAGGTGCTGACCGGCGCGATGGCGACGAAGATCCTGCTGAAGAATGGGCGCGCAACCGGCGTTGCCTATACCAGAGGCGGAGCGAGCCATGAAGTTCTGGCGCGGCGCGAAGTTCTGCTTGCCGGCGGCGTCATCAACACGCCGCAGCTGATGATGCTGTCAGGCATAGGCGACAGCGGCGAGCTCGCGGCGCATGGCATCGAGACCAAGGTTGATCGTGCGCAGGTCGGCAAGAATTTGCAGGACCATGTTTCGGTCATCCTGATGTATCGGCGCAAACAGCCGGGACCGTTTCTCAAGATGATGCGGGCCGATCGTATCGGGCTGGATTTCGTCAAGACCTATCTCACCGGAAAGGGCTTTTCGGGAGATGTGCCTGGCGGCGTCGTGGCATTCCTGAAAAGCGACGCAAGCCGGCCGTTGCCGGACGTGCAGCTGCTTTTCACCGCCGCACCGCTTGGGGCATGGCCTTATATGTCGCCGTTCAAGGCGCCGTTCGCCGACGGCTTTGCGACCCGTATCGTTGCGGTGCAGCCGGAGAGCCGCGGCAGCGTCAAGCTGGCGTCGAGCGATCCGGTCGCCGCTCCGCTGATCCATCAGAACTTCCTGTCTTCGCTGCGCGACTGGCAGTCGCTTCGCGCCGGCTTTCGTGTTGCGCGCAACCTTGCCAGCCAGCCGTCCATGACCCCGTTCGTCGGTGCGGAGTTCTTCCCCGGCCCGAAATGCGAGAGCGACGAAGAGATCGACGAGCATATCCGCAATACCTCGATCACCGTGCATCATCCGGCCGGCACGTGCCGCATGGGCGTCGATGCGGCATCGGTGGTCGATCCGGAATTGCGGGTGCGCGGCATCGCCGGACTTCGTGTCGTGGACGCCTCGGTCATGCCCGACCTCGTCTGCGGCAACATCAATGCGGCGGTCATCATGATCGCTGAAAAGGCCGCGGATCTGATCCGCAGCCGCGCTCAACAGAGCGTGGCGGCCTGATAAGACGGCCGGAATACAACCAAAGTCTTTTGGTTGAGACTGAAAAACTGCGTTGGTTGGACTGTCATGTGCATCCGCATGGCCGTGACGAAGTGTTTCACGCCCTGATTGCGAGCTGTATTTCGTGCATTTCTAGGCTATTTCTGCCTATTTCTGGGCATTTGCCTCTCAAAAACGCACCCCAACCAAAAACTTATAAAATTCGCAATTTGGGTATTGTCGAGCAAAACCAATGCGAATACGGTTGAGTTGGTTAGAAGTATTTTCTTCGCGATGAGAGGTGTCCGATATGTCCCTGGCGCAACCAGCTAACGATGTGCTCACCAACAAGAAGGCAGCACTCAAGGGCCTCTATGACGCCCTCTACGCTAAGAACATGTTTCCGTTCTGGGCGACGTCGGAAGGCGTCGACCATGACGAGATAAAGCAGTTGATGGCGACGTCGAAGGCCGTTCCCTTCGTGTGGTCCTATTCGGACATCGAGCCGCTGCTGCAGCGCGCCGCCGAACTGGTGACCATGGACGACAGCGAGCGCCGTTCGCTGATCCTGGTCAATCCTGGCCTTGCGCCCAAGCGTGCATCGGTCAGCACCATGTACACCGCCTACCGCCTGAACGATCCCGACGAGATCATGCCGCCGCACAAGCACTCGCCGAGTGCCATCCGCTTCGGCCTGACCGGCAAGGGCAATTTCACCGGCGTCGAGGGCGAAGACGTGGTCTTCGGCCCCGGCGACATGGTGCTGACGCCCAACGATGCCTGGCACAATCATGGCACCGTCGGCGGCGAGCAGGCGGTCAACCTGTCGGTACTCGACCTGCCGCTGGTCGAAACGCTGCATGCCGTCCATTTCGACCACAAATACACCGAGATGGTCGACGGCAAGGAAGTCGAGAAGAAGGTGCAGACCGCCCGCTATCCCGGCGACTACTCACAGCGCATCTATGGCGAGGGCGGCCTGATGCCGCGTTTCGTCGACCACAAGCGTGGCGGCGGCCTGTCGTCGCCGATGTATGTCTATCGCTGGGAGAAGATGGAAGCGGTCCTCGATGCCCACAAGGATTGGGATGGCGACCCTCATGAAGGCATCGTCATCGACTATGTCGATCCGACGACCGGCGGACCCGTCTTCCACACCATCAATTTCTACGTGCAGATGCTGCGCCCTGGCGAGAAGACCTTGCCGCAGCGCGAGACAGCCAGCCTGCTCTTGGCGCCGTTCCGCGGCAACGGCCATTCGATCATCGACGGCAAACGTTATGACTGGAACCAGTTCGACACCATCGCCATACCCGGCGGTTCCTGGGTCGAGCATGTCAACGGCTCGTCGAGCGAGCCGGTGATCTTCTTCGGCGCCACCGATGCGCCGACGCAGAAGGCGCTGCTCCTTTACAAGCGCTGGGGCCGCAACCAGGCCGGCGATCTGCTCCGTCTCGTCTAGTTCCTATCCTACTGCCCCGCCGCCATTGGCGGCGGGGACATTGAAATGACGTTTCAGCAGCAAGGGCGTATGCATTTGGTTTCGGCGTTCAACACCAAGCAGATCGGCCATGTCGACTGCCCAGGCGGCGGCCAGGTCTGGGTCGACGGCAACATCCTCTATATCGGCCACATGCGGCCGCCGAGCGGCACGACGCTGGTCGATATTTCCGACCCGCGCAATCCGCGCAAGATAGCCACGATCGATGTTCCGCCCGGCTGGCACTCGCACAAGGTGCGCGCCAAGGACGGGCTGATGATCATCAACCACGAGCGCTTTGGCGACGCCGGGCCGGCCGATTTCGGCGGCGGGTTGGCACTCTACGACACGACCAAGCCGGCACAGCCCAAGCTGATCTCGAAATGGATAACCGGCGGCAAGGGCGTCCACCGCTACGACTTCGACGGCCGTTACGTCTACATCTCGCCGACCGCCGACGGTTATGTCGGCAACATCGTGATGATCCTCGACCTGATCGATCCCGCAAAGCCGGTCGAGGTCGGACGCTGGTGGATACCGGGCCAGTGGACCGGTGGCGGCGAGGAATACCCCTGGCACGACTATGTCACGCCGCGTTGCCACCATCCTTTGCGCATGGGCGACCGGCTCTATGTCAGCTACTGGCATCACGGCCTGTTCATCCTCGACATTTCGGACATCACCAAGCCGAAGCTGGTCTCGCACGTCAATTCGAGCCCGAGCTTTCCGCATCCCACCCACACCTGCCTGCCAATTCCACAGCCGCTCAAGGGCCGCAACATCATGGTGGTGGCGGACGAGGACGTCGCCAAGCTTCGGCCATCACCGCCGGCCTTCACGTGGATCTACGACATCACCGACGAGACCAACCCGTTGCCGATCTCGACCTTCCAGGTGCCGGGCCTCGACCTGGACGGTTCACCGCAGCCGCAGATGACCGGCTGTCATCAGCCTTCCGAACGGTTCAAGGGCACGATCATTCCGTTTGCATGGTTCGCGCAGGGGCTGCGCCTCGTCGACATCGCCGATCCGTTCGCGCCAAAGGAGGTCGGCCATTTCGTGCCCGACGCGCCCGAGGGGGCGGAGCGTTCCTCGTCCAACGACGTGACCATCGACGACCGTGGCATCGTCTACCTGATCGATCGCATCCGTGGCGTCGACATCATCGAAACCAGTGTTCTCTAGGAGCAGGCATTGAGCGACAGCACGCGAAAATCCGCCAGCCATTACGCCATCGGCAACAAGAACCCGAACCTGCCGTTTCATCCGGCGGTGCGTGCCGGCGATTTCATCTTCGTCTCGGGCCAGGTGCCGAAGGACGAGAACAACAACATGATCAGCGGCACGATCGAGGAAGAGACGCTGGCGACGCTGAAGACCATCGCGCGCGTCATCGCGCATGAAGGCGCGACGCTGTCGGATGTCGTGCGGATCACCACCTATCTCGAGGATACGCGCGATTTCGGCCGCTACAACAAGGCGTTCCTCGAAGGGATCGGCGATGCCGTGCTGGCGCGCACGACCGTCGAGGCAAAGGCCGTCATCAACACCAAGATCGAAATGGACGCCATCGTCTACAAGCCGCTCCCGGCCGGCAAGTAGGCCTTGGACACTAGCGAGGAGACAACATGTACAAGCTGTTAGGCCGCCAGACATCAGGCAACGTCCAGAAGGTGCTCTTCATGCTCGAAGAGCTTGGGGCGTCCTACGAGCGCGAGGATTATGGCCGCCAGTTCGAGAACACCCAGACGGCGGAATACAAGGCGCTCAACCCGACCTCCAAGGTGCCGACGCTGGTCGACGGTGACACCGTGATCTGGGAGTCCAACACCATCCTGCGCTATCTCGCGGCATTCGGTGGCGAACGCTTGAATGGCGCCACGCCGGCGGAAAAGACCGAGGTCGAGCGCTGGATGGACTTCCTGCTGGCGGCGGTCAATCCCGGCTACCTGGCGGCCTTCAAGGGCGCCAAGCTCACACCCGAGGAACAGACCGCCGAATCCAAGGAACAGGTGAAGGACCTTGTCGCGCAACTCAAGATCGTCGATGGCCACCTGGCCGGCAAGGACTTCCTGGCGCTCGGCAAGCTGACCCTTGCCGACATCGCCTGCGCGCCGATCCTGAAGCGCTGCGTCGACTTCAAGATCGACCGGCCGTCGATGCCCGATCTGGAGCGTTGGGTGGCCGCGATCGCCGCCCGGCCGGCCTTCAAGGCGGCAACCACTGCTGCTCCCGCAAAGGCGGCATGATGATCAAGCGCGCCGCTCTCATCGGGTTGGGAACGATGGGTCCAGGCATCGCCGCGCGGCTTTCGCGCGGCGGCCTCGATGTCACGGCGTATGATGTTTCACAGGCGTCGGTCGAGCGTGCCCGCGGCATGCTCGATCTCGCCGGCGGCGTGCTCGATCGTCTCGACATCAAGGCGCCCGGGACTGGCGCCGGCAGCGTGCGTTTCGTCGAGACGATCGCCGAGGCCGTCGATGGCGCCGAACTGGTGATCGAGAACGTGCCCGAGAATATCGACATCAAGGCGCAGACCTATCGCGACATCGATCCGCTGATCGGCCCGTCCGTCATCGTCGCGTCCGATACGTCGGGCATCCCGATCACCAAGCTGCAGGCGCATATTTCGCATCCCGAGCGGATGGTCGGCATGCACTGGTCGAACCCGCCGCACATCATTCCGATGATCGAGGTGATCGGCGGCGAAAAGACCGCGCCTGAAACCGTGGCCACGATCCGCGACCTCATCCGCTCGATCGGACTGTTGCCGGTGGTGGTGAAGAAGGACGTTCCGGGCTTCGTCGAGAACCGCGTGCTCTATGCGCTGCTGCGCGAGGCTGTCGACCTTGTCGAGCGCGGCGTCATCGAACCTGAAGATCTCGACACCTGCGTATCCTGGGGCATCGGCTACAAGATTGCCGTCATCGGCCCGATGGCGCTGCTCGATATGGCGGGGCTGGATATCTACAAGTCCGTCTCGTCCTTCCTGAATGCCGATCTCTCCAACCGCGACGATGTCGCGCCGATGGTGCTGGAGAAGACGGCGGCGTCGAAGTTCGGCATCAAGTCGGGCGAGGGCATGTTTGCCTACACGCCCGAGCAGACAAAGGCGCTGCAAGGCGAGCGGGCGCGCAAGCTCGTCGCGGTGCGGCGCATCCTGGAAGGCCGGGAGTAGCCAATGTCAAACGGTGCGCAGAGGGCAGGCCGGTTTGAGGAGTTCCACCGGTCGGCTGTTTGTGTGAAGGGCGCCTTCGCCATCAAGACGGCGCGGCTGCGGCCGACGAAAGCGCGCGGGGCGACAAGCCATGCGCATTGAAACCATCCGAGCCGCCGGCGACAGGCCGGCCCATATCCGCCATGACGATCTGATCTCCGCCAAAGGCGTTTCGGTGGTCATCGCCCGGCAGCTGATCCTCAGAAACATCGATCTTTCGGTGCCCAAGGGATCGTTCGTTTCCCTTATCGGTCCTTCCGGCTGCGGCAAGAGCACCTTGCTCAAGGTGCTGGCCGGGCTGGTGCAGCCGACCCAAGGCAGTGTTTCGATCGCCGGGCTCGCGCCGGTCGCGGCGGCGCGCAAGCGGATGATCGGCCTCGTCTTCCAGGACGCCAACCTGCTGCCGTGGAAGAACGCCGTCGACAATGCCTCGATGCTGCTCGGCATCGCCGACAAGTCGCTGTCGCGCTCGGAATTGCGGGCGCGCGGGCAGGAGATGCTGGAGCTGGTTGGGCTGGGCGATAGCGCCCACAAGCGGCCAAACGAGCTGTCGGGTGGCATGCGGCAGCGGGTCGCCATCGCACGAGCCCTGGCGCTCGATCCGGCGGTCCTGCTGATGGACGAACCGTTCGGCGCGCTCGATGCCATCACCCGCGATTCCATGGGTCAGTCGCTGCTGGAAATCTGGCAGCGTACCGGCAAGACGATCGTGCTCGTCACCCATTCCATCGACGAGGCCATCCATCTGTCGCGCCATGTGCACGTGCTGGGGATCAAGCCCGGGCGGATCACCGAGAGCCTCGACATTGCGCTGCCTTATCCACGCGACCTGTCGGTCACCGAAGATCCGGAGTTCGTCAGGCTGGTGGTCCAGTTGCGAACGATGCTGCGCTCCAGCCATCAGCCGGGAGGCGCGTCTTGAGCGACCAACCCATCACGGACCTTCCCGAGCCGCGCCTCGCCTCCAGCTGGAGTGCGGCGACCGGCAGTTGGCTACCGGCGGTCATCCTGCTGCTGGTGACGATCGTGGCATGGGAAGCCGCCGTGCGGATCTTTGCCATATCCGCCTTCATCATTCCCGCCCCTTCCGAGATCGCGAAGTCGCTGGTGGCGCAATGGGGCACGCTGATGCAAGCGACGCTGGTGACGGCGGGCGAGATCCTGTTCGGCTTCCTGGTCTCGGTCGTGGTCGGCATTGCCATTGCGCTGGTCATCGTGCGCTTCGACTGGCTGGGACGCGCGCTGTATCCACTGGTGGTGCTGTTCCAGAACGTGCCGAAAGTCGCGCTCGCGCCGATCTTCATCCTCTGGTTCGGCTATGGGCTGGCGCCCAAGATCGGCCTGATCCTGGTCATCGCCTTCTTCCCGGTGACGCTCTCCATGCTGGCGGGCATGCAGTCGGTCGACCGCTCGCTGTTGTCGCTGATGAATTCCGTCGGAGCCAGCCCGACGCAGATCCTGTTCAGGATCCGCGTTCCGCACTCGCTGCCGAACCTGATGGCCGGAACCAAGATCGCCGCCACTTTGAGCGTGATCGGCGCCATCGTCGGTGAGTTCGCCGGGGCGTCGGACGGTCTCGGCTACGTCATCCAGTTCGCGTCGACCCAGCTCGACACGGCGCTGGTCTTCGCAGCGCTGCTGCTCGTTTCCGTGCTTGGCATCGCCTTCTACTACGCCGCCGAAATCCTCGAACGCATCGTGGTGCCGTGGGCGCCGAAATTCAGCCAGTCCTAGGTCCGCTCGATCAACCAAATTCATAAAAGGGAACAAAAAATGCTGAGACGCTCACTTATCAAGGCCGCTAGCTTCGCGGCGTTTGTCACGGCACTCGGCTTCTCCAGCGCGGCTCTGGCGGCCGATAAGGTCAACGTCCAGCTCGACTGGGTGGTGCGCGGCAATCACGCCATGTTCTTCGTCGGCAAGGAAAAGGGCTTCTTCGCCAAGAATGAGATCGATGTGGCCGAGATCCGCAAGGGATCCGGCTCGCCGGACGCGATGCGGCTGGTGGGCAATGAGAACGCGGATTTCGGCTTCGGCGATCTTCCCACGCTTGCCGTCGCACGGTCGCAGAATGTCCCGGTGGTGGCGCTGGCGGCCGTCAACCAGCACTCACCGCTGGGGATCATTTCGCTGGCCAAGACGCTGAAGCTCACCAAGCCGTCCGACCTCAAGGGACTGACCATCGGCATTCATCCGGCGGGCTCCACCTACATCTTCTTCAAGGGTTTCCTGGCCGCCAACGGCCTGACCGAAAAGGACATGACGCTGAACAGCGTCTCGCCGCCTTACGAAAGCTATTTGCTGCTTGGCCGGGTTCAGACGGTCGTCGGCTATATCGATGCCGAGGTTCCCGAGCTGGAGGCGAAGGCCGGAGGCCCCGGCTCGCTCAGCATCATGATGGGGGCGGACCATGGGTGGAAAGCCTATGGCTCGGGCCTGTTCACCTCGCAGGCGATGATCAAGGACAAGCCGGACGTCGTGCGCCGCTTCGTCAAGGCATACAGGGAGGCCTTCGACTATGTCGTGGCTCATCCGGAAGAGGCCGCCGAGATCACGGCCAAGGCAGCGCCCGGCTATGCGGACAAGAAGGACGTGCTGCTGGCGCAGATCAACGCCGACATCGCCTCGACATTCAGCAGCCCCGACACCAAGGAACACGGTCTCGGCTGGATGACGAAGACGCAGTGGGAGGAGACCCTAAAGACGCTGACGGACCAGGGCGTGCTCAAGGCGGCTCTGTCGGCGGACGACGTCTTCACCGACGCATTCCTGGCAAAAGAATAAGGGGCGCGCGGTGTTCGAACGGAAAGATCGATGAGCGCCTATCGGCAGACCAGGCTGTCCCGCGCGATGGCGCAGGACACATCACGCTCGCCTTTCGCCGCATCGGCGCGGTCGAGCGTGACCTGCACGCGGGTGGCATATGCCCGGCTCGCCAGACCGCACCACAGCCGCTCGACGGGCAGGTTCTCGCGCTTGTCGTTGAGGATCGTGAACGTGCCGGTCTTCGCATCGAACCAGAGCTCGACGCGGGTCTTCTTGCCCGGCTCGATCGTTGCGATCCTGGCTGAATACCAGTGGGCGAAGTCGGCGTTGCAGGAGAGGCCTTCGCTGCCCGCATTCGAAATCGTCAACGGAACCATGTCGAGCCCGTCAGTGCCGGTGCGGACGGTGACATGGTGCAACTCAACCGCGTTGGCGAAGGACGACAACGCCAGCATCACCGGAAGGGCATAACGGATCTTCACTTTGCCTGAGCTCCATATGTAATTTTTCCTAGGCAGTCTATCTCGCTTTTGCGCAATAACAATAAGAATGTTGATTGGTAAATAAAACAGAGAGGGTAACATGTTAAAGATTCTCAAGACCAGTGTAAGTGCAGTTATATTGAGCGGTGTCTTGATGAGCGGCGCGTTTGCCGGCGAGGTCAAGTCGATCGCCATCCTGACGCCCGAAGAAGGCACGGACTATGGCTGGAACCAGCAAGGCATCGACGCTGCCAAGGCGGCGGGCAAGGCCGCGGGCGTCGAAGTGGTCGTGGCCCAGGGTCTCGGCTATGGCGACGTTCGTCCGACCTTGCGGGAACTCGCCTCCGACGGCGCCAGCCTGTTGATCGCGCATGCCAGCGGCTACAACACCTCGGCGCCCGAAATCGCCAAGGAATTGAAAGTTCCGGTGGCGATCGTCGACACGCCAGCCGGCCTGGAGAAGGGCCTCGTCGCCGACTACACGCTGAGCGGCCACGAGGGTGCCTATCTGGCCGGCCGTCTCGCCGCCAAGGTGTCGCGTTCCAAGTCGGTCGGCATCGTCGTCTCGGGCGAACCGCCATCGTGGAATTCGCAGTCGGCGGCGTTCGCACAAGGCGTGAAGGCGGAGAACTCTGACGTCAAGATCACCTATGCGGTGATCGGCCCTGCCGCCTACAGCGACGCGGCCGGCGGCAAGCGCGTCACCGAAAGCGTGATCGCATCGGGTGCCGACATCATCTTCGGCCAAGGCAACGGTTCGAGCTTCGGCATGCTGCAGGCGGTCGAGACGACCAAGGCAGCCGATGGCGGCAAGGTCTATTTCATCGACGTCATCGGCGACAAGTCACCGATCGACAAGGGCTTCCTGCTGTCGTCGGTGGTGTGGAACATCGAGCCGGTCTATGCGGCAATGATTGCCGACCTGAAGGCCGACACGTTCGGCACCAAACACTATACGATCGGCCTCAAGGACGACTCGGTCAAGCTGCTGAAAACCGCTGCGATCCCGGACAATGTCTGGACGGAAATCCAGGCGCTGCGCGAAGATGTCATTTCCGGCAAGATCAAGGTCGAGCCGGTCTATGACGCGGCCGCCGTCAGGGCACTGATGACCAGCGTCGCCCAGTAAGGCGATCACGGTCGGCTGCCGGAGGGGTGATCCGTCACCCCTCCGGACGATTCCCATTTTTAGTGCTGGGCTTTCATGAGCAGTCTTTCTTCATCGTCCGTTGCCGGGCGCGACATCGTCGCGCTTGAAGGCGTGACCAAACGGTTCCCCGGCATCGTTGCCAATGACAGCGTCGACCTGTCGATCCGCCCGGGCGAAGTGCATGTGCTGCTGGGCGAGAACGGCGCTGGAAAATCGACATTGATCGGCATGTTGTCCGGCCTGCAGCAGCCAGACGAAGGACGCATACTGGTCGACGGCAAACCGACGCCGATCACCTCGCCGCGGCATGCGCTGGCACTCGGCATCGGCACCGTCTTCCAGCACATGATGCTGGTGCCGACGCTGACGGTGGCGGAGAACCTTCTGCTTGGCGGGCCGTGGTGGCAGCGCCCCAGGACCGAGGAACTGGCGGCGCGCGTCGCCGAGATCACCGGCACGCTCGGCATCACCGTCAAGCTTCAAGCCAAGGTATCGGAGTTGTCGCTCGGCGAGCAGCAGCAGGTCGAGATCCTGCGCGCGATGCTGCGCAACAGCCGGCTGCTCATCCTTGACGAGTCCACCTCCATGCTGACGCCGAAAGGCATCGACGAACTGGGCGCGCTGATGCGCCGCCTTGTCGAGCAGGGCCTGGCGATCGTCTTCATCACCCATAAGCTCAAGGAGGCGGCTGCCTTCGGCGACCGCATCTCGGTGCTGAAGCTTGGCCGCAAGGTCGGCGAGATCCCGCCCGAGCGGTTTCGCACGCTGGGCGAACAGGAGATCGTCTCCGAGATCGTGGAATTGATGTTCGGCAAGCAGAAGGATGATCCGGAAGCCGTCGAGCGTCCGGTCCGCACTGCCCGAGCAGAAGCGGCCCCGCTGCTTCAGGTTACGGATCTGGCGGTAGCACCGACGGACAATGCACCGGGCCTGTCGTCGATCTCCTTCGACATCCGCCCGGGCGAGATCCTGGGCATAGCCGGCATCGACGGCAACGGCCAGAAGCAGCTGGCGGAAGCGCTGGCCGGCCAGCGTACAGCTGCCGGCGGCTCGGTGCGGCTGGAAGGCGCCGCCATCGAGACGCTGAGCGTCGGCGAGCGCCGCCGGCGCGGCCTTCGCTACCTGACCGACGACAGGCTGGGCGAGGGCACTGTCGGAACCTTCCCGGTGTCGATCAACTTCTTTCTCAAGCAGGTCGGCGCGGCCCCGTTCTGGCGCAACGGCGTCGAGCAACGCGCGGAGATCGACAAGCGCGCCGCCCAGCTCGTGCGCGAATATGACGTGCGTACGCCGAGCCTGAAGACGCCTGTCGCGCGGCTGTCCGGCGGCAATATCCAGAAGGTGCTTCTGGCGCGAGAACTGGCTGAGGGCGCCAAGGTGGTGATCTTCAACAAGCCGACCTACGGGCTCGATCTCGCCAACACATTGGCGTCGCGCCAGCGCATCCGCGACACGGCGGCGCGTGGCCTTGCGGTGCTGCTGATCTCCACCGACCTCGAGGAATTGCTTGGCATGTGCGACCGCATCGCCGTCATCGCCGACGGAGCTTTGGTCGGCACCGTCGAGAATGCCGACGACGCCCGCACCAAGGTTGGTCGCCTGATGATCGGACTTGCCGCATGAGCATCGACACCGCACCCACGGTCAGTGCTACCGCACTCGATGCCACGAGCGGGGCAACGACGCGCCGCGACATCGCGCACCGGCTGCTGATGACGCTCGGCCCGATCCTCATCGCTCTCGTCATAGCCGGCTGCATCCTGCTTGCCGTCGGCGTCGACCCGCTCGCCTACTACGGCTTCGTGCTGGAGAAAGGACTGTTCTCGCCGCTCGGCATCCAGCAGACGCTGACGCGCATGGCGCCGCTGCTGTTTCTTGCCGCCGGCCTGATCGTGGCCTTTCGCGCCGGCATGTGGAATCTCGGCGGCGACGGCCAGTTCCTGCTTGGCGCGGTGACGGCGGCTGCCAGCGCTCCCGTGTTCGTGCAGATCATGCCAGCCTGGCTGGCGCTGTTCTGCTCGTTCCTTATCGCGATGGTGGTGGCGATGATCTGGTCGCTGGTGCCGGCCCTGCTGCGTGCCTATCAGGGCGTCAACGAGATCATCACCACGCTGATGATGACGTTCCTCGGCACCTCGCTCGCCAATGTGCTGGTCAAGCTGGCGTTTCGCGACCCAAGCACGACCGTGCCGCAGACGCGCACGCTGCCGGTGGAAGACCGGTTGCCGCGCCTGTTCGAAACGACCATCACCAGTGGCCTGCTGCTTGGGCTGGCGGCGATCGTCATCGTGCATCTGGTGATGACGCGCACGGCGTTCGGGCTGAAGCTGAGGATCGTCGGCGCCAATCCACGCGCGGCGGTTCACGCAGGCCTCGGCGTTCCCGGCCTGACCGTCGCCGTCTTCGCCATTTCGGCCGGGCTTGCCGGGCTTGCCGGCGCCGTCGACATCATCGGCGTCCAGGGCAACGTCCGCGCCGACTGGAATCCCGCCTATGGGCTTGCCGTGATTCCCGCCGTGTTTCTCGCCCGCATGAACGGCTTTGCGGCCATCGGCTTCGTGTTCCTGCTTTCGGTGCTTTCGATCGGCGGTGAGAGCGCGGCGCGCCGGCTTGGCGTTCCCAATCATTTCACGCTGGTGCTGGTTTCCATCGTGCTGATCGTGCTCGCGCTCGCCGAATATTTCGATCACCGATACAACCAGTCGCGGAGGGCCTAGGGCATGACCGGGCTGTTCAGCGAAGTCTTTCTCAGCGCGCTCCTGTTCGGCGCCGTCACCGCGGCGATCCCGCTGCTGCTGGCCGGGCTAGGTGAGCAGATTTCCGAGAAGGCGGGCGTGCTCAATATCGGCATCGAAGGCATGATGCTGGCCGGCGCCTATCTCGGCTTTGTCGGCGCTTTCTATTCCGGGTCGCTGTGGCTGGGCTTTCTCACCGGTGCCGCTGGCGGCGCCGCGGTGGCGCTTGTCATGGCGCTGCTTTGCGTGCGCATCGGGCTGAACCAGATCGTCATCGGCATCGCGCTGACCTTGGGGCTCGAGGGCCTGACGGCACTGCTCCACCATTTCCAGTTCTCGCGCAGCTACCCGCGCCTTCCGGCGGCGGATGCGACTGTCATTCCGCTGCTTTCGGACATTCCGGTCATCGGGCCTGCATTCTTCAAGCATCATCTGATCGTCTATCTGGCGGTCGCGCTGGTTTTCGGCATGAGCTACCTCTATCGGCGCACGCAACTCGGCCTCAATTTGCAGGCGGCAGGCGACAAGCCGGCCGCGCTCGATGTCGCCGGCATCGATGTCGTGCGGACCCGCACCATCGCCGTGTTGACGACCGGAGCGCTGGCCGGGCTCGGGGGCGCCTATCTCGCCAATGTCGGGGCTGGGCTGTTCATTCCGTTCATCACCAATGGCGCGGGCTTTCTCGGCATCGTGCTGGCCATGCTGGCGCGCGGTCGCCCGATCTGGGTGCTGTTCGGCGCGTTGCTGTTCGGCGTCTGCCTGTCGCTGACGACGGCCATGCAGGTGGCCGGCATCAACATACCGACCGACATCATCCAGATGCTGCCGTTCCTGGCGGTGATGATCATGCTGGTTCTGTTCGGCCGGCGCGCCAGCCTGCCGGCGGCGCTCGGCATTCCATACGAGCGCGGCGCGCGCTGAGCACAATTCATGCGCGGACGGGACCCGCGCCAATAAAGGAGGCAAGAATGTCGGATACCAAGGTCTACCTGCTCGACGGCGGCTCGCTCGTTCTCGACGGCTATCATGTGTTCTGGAATCGCGGCCCTGGCGGTGAAGTGCGCTTCCCCGTCTATTCGATCCTGATCGAGCATGCCGAGGGTCGGTTCCTCATCGACACCGGCTACGACTACGACCACGTGATGAAGGTGCTGCCGTTCGAAAAGCCGATCCAGGAAAAGCACCAGACCATCCCAGGCGCCCTGGCGCTGCTCGGCCTTGAGCCAAAGGACATCGATGTCGTCGTCAACTCGCATTTCCACTTCGATCATTGCGGCGGCAACAAGTATTTTCCGCATGCCAAGAAGATCTGCCACCGGACCGAGGTGCCGCAGGCGTGCAATCCCGAGCCTTTCGAGCATCTCGGCTATTCCGATTTGAGCTTTTCGGCGGAGGCTGCCGAAGCGCGTGGCGCGACCGGACAACTGCTTGCGGGAACGACACGGGCGAACTCGACCTTTGAAGGCGTCGATGGCGACGTTGAGCTTGCCAGGGGCGTCCGGCTGATCTCGACGCCCGGCCATTCGATCGGCCATTACAGCCTGCTGGTAGAGTTCCCCAAGCGCAAGCCGATCATGTTCACGATCGACGCGGCCTATACGCAGAAGAGCCTTGAAACGCTGTGCCAGGCGGCCTTCCACATCGATCCCGTGGCGGGCGTCAATTCGATGCGCAAGGTGAAGAAACTCGCCGAGGACCATGGCGCCGAGTTGATGTACTCGCACGACATGGACAACTTCAAGACCTACAGGACCGGCACGCAATTCTACGGCTGACCGCCTGCAATCGGGAGACAAGACGATGCGCTATCTCGAACACGCCGATCCGGTCATCACCCTGACCGCGGGGCCGGTGAACGCCTATGCCGAAGTGCTGCGCGGCCTCGGTCGCACGGTGCTCTACGACTACGACCCGGCGTTCCAGCTTTTTTACGAGGGTGTGGTCGACAAGGCGCAAAAGGCGATGCGGCTGTCGAACAAGCCGGTCATCCTGCATGGCGAGCCGGTGCTTGGCCTGGAGGCCGCCGCGGCCTCGCTGATCACGCCGGACGATGTCGTGCTCAATCTTGCCTCCGGGGTCTACGGCAAGGGGTTCGGCTATTGGGCGAAGCGCTATTCGCCACATCTGCTCGAGATCGAGGTGCCCTACAACGAGGCGATCGATCCGCAGGCGGTCGAGGCAATGCTGAAGGCGCATCCGGAGATCACCGTCGTTTCCGTCTGCCACCACGACACGCCGTCCGGCACCATCAATCCGATTGACGCCATCGGCGCGCTGGTCTCAGCCCATGGCGGTTACCTCATCGTCGATGCCGTCTCGTCCTTTGGCGGCATGAAGACGCATCCGCAGGATTGCAAGGCCGATATCTATGTCACTGGCCCGAACAAATGCCTGGGCGCGCCTCCCGGCCTCACGATGATGGGTGTCAGCGAGCGGGCCTGGGCCAAGATGAAGGCCAATCCCCTGGCGCCGCGCGCGTCGATGCTCAGCATCGTCGACTGGGAGCATGCGTGGTCGCGGGACAAGCCGTTTCCATTCACGCCGTCGGTCTCGGAGATCAACGGGCTCGATGTCGCGCTCGACCTCTATCTCAATGAGGGACCGGAGGCTGTGTGGGGGCGCCATGCACTCACCGCCAAGGCCATGCGCGCCGGCGTTGCCGCGATGGGCCTGTCGATCTGGGCCGCCAGCGACAAGATCGCGTCGCCGACCACGACCGCTGTCCGCACGCCCGAAGGTGTCGACGAGAAGGCGCTTCGCCAGACCGCGCGCGCCCGCTACGGCGTGGTGTTTTCGTCTGGCCGCGGCGAGACTTTGGGAAAGCTGACACGCGTTGGCCATATGGGTCCGACCGCCCAGCCGATCTATGCGATCGCGGCGCTGACGGCACTTGGCGGCGCCATGAACGCGGCCGGCCAGAAACTGGCGGTCGGCAAGGGTATCGACGCGGCGCTGGCAGTGATCGACGCCGACGCCTGAACAGACATCACCACGGATTGAGGGAGCATTTTCATGACTGAACGGCTTGCGGGAAAGACGGCCCTGGTTACGGGTGCCGCGCAGGGTATCGGCAAGGCGATCGCAGCGCGGCTGGCCGCCGACGGGGCAACCGTCATCGTCAGCGACATCAATGCCGAAGGCGCCAAAGCGGCGGCCGCGGCGATAGGCGGAAAGGCGAGGGCGATCGCCGCCGACATTTCCGATCCGGCATCGGTCAAGGCACTCTTCGCCGAAATCCAGGCCCTGACCGGGGGCATCGATATTCTGGTCAACAATGCCAGCATTGTGCCGTTCGTCGCCTGGGACGATGTCAATCTCGACCATTGGCGCAAGATCATCGACGTCAATTTGACCGGCACTTTTATCGTCAGCCGTGCCGGTACGGACCAGATGCGTGCGGCGGGGAAGGCCGGACGGGTGATCAGCATCGCATCCAACACCTTCTTTGCCGGCACGCCGAACATGGCGGCCTATGTCGCGGCCAAGGGTGGCGTCATCGGTTTCACCAGGGCGCTCGCCACCGAGCTTGGCAAATACAACATCACCGCCAATGCGGTGACGCCCGGCCTGATCGAGAGCGACGGCGTCAAGGCGAGCCCGCACAACGAGGCGTTCGGCTTCGTCGAGATGCTTCAGGCCATGAAAGGCAAGGGGCAGCCGGAACATATCGCCGATGTGGTCTCGTTCCTGGCCTCCGACGATGCGCGCTGGATCACGGGCCAGACGCTCAACGTCGACGCCGGGATGGTGCGCCACTAGCCAAAGCGCATCCCAAAAACTGTTGCGCATTTCCGGGCGACCTGCATCGCGGTCGCGGCAGCGGACGGGCGCGGCCAATCAAAGGGAAATCACAGTGGACTTCGGATTCGACACGTCGGTTTTCGACGGGCTGACGATTGCAATGCTGGTCGCTGGTCTGGCTATGACCGGAATGGCCTCCGGCGTGCTCGCCGGTCTGCTGGGGGTCGGCGGCGGCATCGTCATCGTCCCAGTGCTGTTCTGGGTGCTTAGCCTGTTCCACTTTTCGCCTGCTGTGATCAGCCATCTGGCGGTCGCGACCTCGCTTGCGGTCATCATCCCCACCTCGATCTCGTCGATGCGGTCACACAACAGGCGCGGCAATGTCGATCGGCCTCTGCTCAATCTTTGGGGACCGGCGATTTTCGTCAGTGCCCTCGTCGGCGGCATCATGTCGAAACTCATCCCGGGCGCCGGCTTGCGGCTGGTCTTCGGCGTCGTCGGCCTGCTGGTGGCCGTCAACATGGCGTTGCCGAAGCACCTCGTGATCTCCGATCACCTGCCGCAAAGCGGCTGGATCAACCGCGCGATCGCTGCTGTGATCGGCTTTGTCTCTTCGCTCATGGGAATTGGCGGCGGCACACTGTCGGTGCCGACGCTTTCCAGCTTCTCCTTTCCGGTGCACCGGGCCGTCGGCACATCGTCGGCGCTTGGCCTGCTTATCGCGGTTCCAGCGGTGGCCGGCTTCATCTGGTCGGGTCTCGCAATTGCAGGCAGGCCTCCGCTCAGCCTGGGTTACGTCAGCCTGCCGGCGGTTGCCATCATAGCGCCGGTGAGCTTTCTGTTTGCACCCTTGGGCGCCAAGCTCGCCCACGCGCTCAACCCGCGCTACCTGAAACTTGCCTTTGCGTTCTTCCTGGCGATCACGGCCGGGCGAATGTTGCTTTCCTGAATCCGGTTCAGCGGCCTACGGCTATTTTTCCCGCATGGCCCGGCGGAAGTTCTGCGTGATTGGCTCGGCGAGATAAGAGAGCACGGTGCGAGCCCCCGTCCGGATCATCGTCTCGCTCGACATGCCGGGTAGCAGCTTGCGGCCCTCCAGCTTGCCGAGTTCGCTTTTGTCGATCACAACCGTCGCGGCGAAATAAGGTGCGCCGCTGCGTTCCTCAACCATGCGGTCAGCCGACACGATCTCCACGACGCCCTCGAGCGGCGGCAGGTTGTAGCGAGCGAAGGCCGGGAAGCTGACGCGCGCGAGCTGTCCGGGTGCGATCGTCTCGACATCCTCCGGCTTGACCATAGCCTCGACCACGAGTTGTTGTCCAAGCGGTACGATCGTCATCAATGTCTCACCGGGTTTCACGACACCGCCCGCCGTATGGACCTTCAGGTCCATGACGATGCCGTCAACCGGTGCGACGACGTTGGTGCGGTCAAGCACGTCCTTGGCGGAGCGCTCCTGCTGTCCGAGGTCGAACAACTCCGCCTCGACCTTGCTCAACTCGTCGACGGCCTGGTTCAGCCGCACTGTGTTGAGGTTCAGGATTTGCATATCAATCTCGGCCATGGCGCTTCCGGCACGGGCGATTGCGGCAATGTTGGTAGCGCGCTCCCCCTCGATCTCCCGCTGTTGGCGTCTGAGCAACAGGTTCCGTTCGCGGGTGGTCAGCCCTTTCTTGAGCAGACCCTCAAGGTCTTTGCTTTCATCCTCGATTGCCTCGATCTGTTTGTCTTCGGTGACGATAAGCTGCTCCAGTCCCGTTATCTCTTCCTCGACCTGGTGACGGCGCTGGCCGAGAATTTCCCGCTCGTCCTTCAGATTGTGGTGCTTCGCGGCAAACACGTCACGCTGTGCGGCCACCGCGTCCTTCACGGCCGTGGCGGGGTTTGCGAGCAACGCCGGATTGAATTCGATCTCGGCCTTGCCGTCACGCTCGGCCCTGAGACGCGCGGCCAGCGCCTCACGCGTTGCTATCCGGTTCTGGACCAGGTCAAGTTGCGCCTTTGCCTGCGTGTCGTCGAGCCGGACGAGGATCTTGCCCGCCTTGACGATATCCCCGTTGGCGGCGTTCAACTCCGCGATGATGCCGCCCTCGAGGTGCTGGATGAGCTTGCGGTCGCCGGCGACCTTGATAACGCCCGGCGCCACAGCGGCGCTGTCCAACGGCGCCAGCGCCGCCCAACCCCCGGCCACGCCGAAGAACAGGAACATGATCGCGAACCCGGTGCAGGTCACGCCGGTGAGACGCAGCGGCACCGGTTCCAGCAGCGAGGGCGGAGGAAGGGGTAGCGGCACGACGTTCAATCCGGGGGGGCGGCTCATGCTTCCTTGACCTCTTTGATTTCCTTGACCACTTCAAGGGCTGGCAACTGGGCCGCTTTGGGCAGATGGGCCACCTTGCTGACACGGTTGGCGAGTTCGTTGAAGACATGGTCGCGCGGCCCGAAGAGATCTTGCTGACCTCTGTTGAGCACCAGTATCTTGTCTATCTTGTCCAAAAGGTTGGGGCGGTGCGCGATCAGGATAACGGTTGTGTTCGTGGCCTTGGCCACGCCGAGAGCAGCAATCAATGCCTCCTCGCCCTCTCTGTCGAGGTTGGAATTGGGTTCGTCGAGGATAAGCAGCGCGGGGTCGCCGTAGAGTGCCCGCGCCAGCCCGATGCGCTGGCGCTGCCCGCCTGACAGGACGGCGCCGGATTCGCCGATCTCGGTGGCGTAACCCTTCGGCAGTCCCTTGATCAGTTCGTGGACTCCTGCCAACTGCGCGGCCTCGACCACCTTGTTGAAGACCGCCGGGTTGAGCGTCGCGAAGCGGCAAATATTTTCGGACACGGTGCCGGCGAAGAGTTCGATGTCCTGCGGTAGGTAGCCGACATGACGGCCACGGTCTTCCGCCGCCCATTGGGCAACATCCGTTCCGTCCAGCAAGGCGCGCCCCGCGGACGGGCGCCAGGCACCGGCGAGTATGCGCGCCAGGCTCGTCTTGCCAGCCCCGCTCGGACCGATCAACGCCATCGCTTCACCCGGCTCGAGGCGGAAGTTGATGCCTTTCAGGATATGTTCGCCACCCTGTCGGGCAAGCACAATGTTCTCGGCCTCGAACCTGCCTTTCGGTCGTGGTAGCGGCAGAACCGGTGTGGATTCCCGGTGCTGTCCGGCGACAGCGGTGAGACGCCGGTAGGCGGCACGCGCTCCGAGCGTCGCCTTCCATGTGCCGATGGCTTGCTCGACCGGTGACAATGCGCGGCCCATCAGGATCGAGGCGGAGATCATGATACCGGGCGAGGCCTCGTTGCGAAGTACCAGATAGGCGCCGAGGCCGAGTATCGCCATTTGCAGGGCCAGCCGGTGACAACGCGCGATAGCCGCGATGGCCCCACCCCGGTTGGCGGCAAGAACCTGTCCTTTGTTCGCCTCGTCCTGCTGTGCCTTCCAGCCCTCCAACAGGGGCTTCAGCATGCCCATGGCCTGGACGACCTCGGCGTTGCGGATTGCAGCCTCGGCCTGCACATATGCCCGCGACTGCGCACCCGCAGCCTCGGTCAAGGGCTTTCGCGTGACGTATTCGTTGAGCAGCGCCAAAGCGAACAGGACGATCCCGCCGCCGAGCGCCAGCCATCCAAGCCATGGGTGCATGACAAAAATGGCAGCGAAAAACAGCGGCGCCCAAGGCGCGTCGAGGATCGGGAAGACGCTCGGGCTGGTGAAGAAATTCCGCACCTGGTCCAGATCGCGCAGCGGACGGGCGTTGGCCTGGCCAGGCGCCGACGCGGCGTATTCCACCGATGCGGTCAGCAGAACCGGTCCCAAGCGCGCGTTCATCCATGATCCGACCTTGGCCAGAAGACGCCCGCGTATTACTTCCAGCCCGGCGAGCGTCCCGAGCGCGGCCGCCGCCATCAGCGACAGCATCACCAGCGTCTCCAGGCTATGGCTGCCGAGTACGCGGTGGTAGACCTGGAGCATGTAAAGCGCCCCGGTCAGCATCAGCACGTTGATGCCTCCGCTGAACCAGATCAGCGGCCGAATGGCGCGTTTGATCTCTTTCATCACCACCTGCAGGGCAGGGGGCTGTTGCTTGGTTTTCATCGCTATTTCTCTGGTGTGCGGAGTGACATCCGGCGCAAGGGATTGCAGTGAGGCCAGCCATGAGCTGCTATGGTGGGTGCCATCGAGATTCCCCCTTTTTGAACGCATCAAGAAAAGGGGATCCCCATCCCCAGATGCCCTAACGCGCTGAATTGCGGCCTTTGATCCTCGATTGTGGCGCCGCCGAAGAGGAGGCGTCCATTCCCGGTTCGATAGTATTGAGGTCAATGTCCGCACCTGATCGAACGATATATATCTTTCGATAGATCAGGCTGACGCAGGCGCTGCGGTGGGTATCACGGCCGATGCCATCACGCGGCTTTCCGGCCCCCTTTGCCGCTTCATGTCGATGCCAGTTGAGAGTGGGGTGTCAGAGGATGCCCGTTCCTGGACGCTCAGCGCCTTTGCCATGCCCAGGCCAGCTCCGCCCGGCTGCCGAGGTGCAGCTTCTCGTAGACGTGATAGGTGCAACGTCGTCGATCTGCTCAACCAGCTCAAGACCGAGCGTCGCGCCGGCAAGCAGGGCCGCATCGCCGACTATCTCACCCGCCTCGGCTTCGTCGTCCTCGATGAACTCGGATCGTCTCACGCATCACTGTGAGATCATCGAGACTGTCAATGAGTCCCGGCGCTTCAAGAACCGCGCCTGATCAACACAACACGGCCAAGCTCATCCGCGCTCGCCAGGCTGCGCAACCCGATAAGCTCCGGCGAGCGCTAAGCGACGTGCCCTACATAAAGGGGGACGCCGATCGGGGCCAGTTTTGCAAGGCGTTTGACACGTATGGTTTGCTCCGGGCGCGGGCATTCACTACGGCGCTTCTCCGCCAGGTCAATATTCCCATTTATATTGACGCCGGCGACCCTATCGAAAACGATATATATCGTTCGATATAGGTCATAATACTACCAGACGGAAAGTTGACTTGCCATCCTTAGGCTGCGCCAAATTGACCCCTGAGCATCTGGGGTTTGTTAGCATTTCAAGTGGCATCTCAAGTGATGGCGGACGGGCAATCGTAGTTTTCCAAGCCTCCGGAACTTACGCACGTCAAGGCGTGCTCTGTTCCGGTTCTCGAAATCCACCATTTTCGGCGTGCCCTGACCTCATTCCAACTGACCCTGGGGACAGCTCGATCACAATTGGGAGGAAGATTATGACCACTATTACCGACACCAATCTCGTTCTCGACGAGCAAATCGGCGTACAAACCGTCACCGATGATAACGATGTCCTCCTCGACCAGACGCTGAGCGACGCGCTCACCGCTCTCGGCGTGCTTGGAATCAGTCCTACCGACCCCACGACAGGGTTCCCGCAGGTGGCTGTCAACACCGCCCTCCTTGACACAACCGGCGCGACCGATCTGGCGCTGTCGATTCCCGATGACGGCCCGGGCGGCACCACGAGCGGCCTCTTTACCGTCGACGGTGTGGAAATCTTCCTCTACAATGAGGGCGGCATCATTTATGGACGCGAGGCCGACGCTAATGGGGACGCGGACCCTGCGGGCGACCTAGCGTTCGCGGTTGCGCTTGACCTGACCGGCGGCGTGTCGTCAGCGCAGATTTACCTCATTCAATACGAACCGCTGCATCACAACGATCCGCTCGCCGTTGACGATGGAGACATCCTGTCTTTTGCCGAAGGCAAGATCACACTGGATGTAACGACCACTGAGCTCGTAACGACGTTTCAGGTGCTGGACTTCGCGTCGATCCCGTCAGGTAGCCCACAGGAGACACTCACGGTTGCGACAGCCGATCTCACTGACAATCACAGCGCCAAGTTTGATGGCATCATCTTCCCGGCAGGTGCAGTCACTGATCCGACGACCATCAACAAGAACCCCGGAACCAATGATGATCTGAATCCCGACGCCGTCGGCTTCGGTGTGAAGGGGGGCCAAGCCTCTCAGATGAATCAAAATGAGGGCTTCTTCGTCCAAGACGCGGCCTGGACTTCTGCCACTCCGGATGCGAACGAGATCGGCGGCATCAGGTTCGACGTCCAGGGCATAGGCGGTGTGAAGAGCGTTAACATCGAGTGGTGGACTATCGATAATGGGGTGATAGTTGAGCATGGCACTGACAAAGTAACTTTACCTTCCGGCAGCGCCGTCTTTGAGAATTATACCATCGAGTCGGCGGATAGCGTCGATCAAATCTACGTTCGATTTACCTACGACACGAAGCAGAGCACCTCCGGTGTGCGCGTTGAGAACCTTGAAGTCGCGTTCCCATCATCGAGCGAGGTGACGGTCGTCAACCACGAGGATCTCGGGATGCACCTCGTGTTCGAGGATGCCGGGCCGACGTTCGACGGCATCACTGGTGATGCAACGCCGTTCCAGGTCGGATTGGCCGCCAATCAACAGGACACAGGGACGTTCGACCTTACTCCCGGAGCCGACGGCTCACACGTCACCATCACCCAATATACCGATCTCGGTGGCGCTGACATCGAGGAGATTCTCACCAACGACGGAACCACGCTGACGTACCGCGACGTGGCCACCGATACGGATCTTTACCAACTGAACGTGACCGACTCGGGATACACCTTCGACGTGCTCTTCACACCCCAGGGTGAGCAGTCCGACCTCAACTTCAATGCGGTCAAGTCGGGCGGTCCCCAGGAGACCTTGACAGTACCCACGGTGGATAACACCGGCAGCATCGTCTTTGACGGCCTGATCTTCAACGCTACGCCCGCAGCGGACGCGACCGAGGCAGCCTTTGTGCCGTTCAACACCACTCCACTGGGAGGCCCGACTGTAGCGGCTGACGACCTTAACCCCGATGCAGTTGGTTTCGGCGTGAAAGGCGGTCAGGCTTCGCAGATCAATAACAACGAGGGCTTCACCTTCTCCACTGCGGACGGGTCTGACATCAACAATCTAACCTTCGCGGTCGCAGGAATTGGAAACATCAACGCCATCACCGTAGAATCGTGGCTTTACGACGATGGCGGCAATCTGATCGATCACACCATCGAAAACGTTACTGGCTTGCGCTCGGGCAATCAGACCGTGACCATCGATGACGATGGTGGGCAAGCCTTCGACACGGCCTACGTTCAGTTCCACGTCGGCGGTGCCAACTCGGGTGTTCGCATCCTCGACTTCTCGACGAGCATCGAGGGCCCAGTTGACGATCAGCCGTTCGAATTCACTCTGGCAAACACCGACCTCGACGGGGATGCTGCTACGCAAACACTGAGCATCCTCGCAAGCCAGGACTTCATCGTTTGATGACGTTCTCGCAGCCTTCATTAGCTTCAACGCAGACGATCCGGCCCCCTTCGAGGGGCCGGACGTTCAAGACACCAAGGCTCTGGACTCAAACTAGGCGACATGCAAAGCGGCGGCTTGCGGTGTATGCTGTGGCGGCTTTCCGACAACCAGCCTCTTTGGCTGAAGGAACCGGAGGAGGGGAGAGCCAGCAACCGCCAAGCCAATCTCCAATGCCCCGGTATCAGGCGGGTCGGACCGAGAGCAGGCTGTCGCAATCGCGGCCGATGCCATCGCGCGGCTTTCCGGCCCGCTGCCGGCCTCACGTCGATGCCCGTTAAAAAAGTGCTGCTTTCAGAGGAGGCCCGTTCCTGGGGGGGGGGCGAGGCTTTTGCCGTGCGTCATCCAGGCCAGTTCCGCCCGGCCGCCGAGGTGCAGCTTCTCGTAGACGTGATGCAGGTGCATCTTCACCGTGCCTTCGGATAAATGCAGCCGCTGCGCGATGGTCTTGTTGCGCAGCCCGCGCGAGACGAGATCGGCGATCTCGGTCTCCCGCCCGGTCAGCCGGGACATTGGCTGCGGCTGCGACCCGGGCATCAGCAGTTGCTGGACGATCTTGTTGTCGATCCACTTCTTGCCCGCCGCCACCGCATTCACGCATTCGATGAGAAAGCGGTGGCTGATGCCGTCCAGAAACAGGCCGTCGACGTCGAGCGTCTGTATCTCCTTGACATCGAGCCTGCCGGTTGGCTGCACGATGAAGATGATGCCGAGAGCGCTGTTGCCGGCCTTCAGCCGTGAGGAGAGACCTGATGTCTGCTGGTCCGCGAGATCCACGCCCACGATGACGATATCAGGTTGATGGCGCTCCACATGAGCGAGAACGTCCACAGGGCGGCGGCACTGGGCGACAACATCGTGCCCAGCCTTCTGCAACACCCACTCCAGACCGGCGAGATATACCCCTCGCGGGTCCGCCACGACCAACGTCGACATGCGAACACCGTCCGTAAAAAACGCAACGAACTTGGTTAAACACCCGTTAAATCAGGAAACCAGAGCGTAGGCATATTGTCAAGTAACAGCTAATATACATGTTGCTATATCCGCGACGGGCCGGGGAGCAACCAAAGCCCTGGTTCCGGAAGGAACTGTCGGAGATTAAGCTTGTTCGTCGGATCGGCAAGGTGCGCGATGTCGGCCGCAAGATGCTGGACAAGTCGACCGACCGGCATGCCCAATGCTATCGCGACCGGGTGACGACCGGCCTGCTCAGCGACGGCCAGGGGGCAGCGCTGCATGACTGCCTTACAGTTGCGACTCGTTGAGCCTGCGGTCGGGAGGTTCCGATCTCACTGGCCCGCGGTATCGCGTTGGCGGTGCAGCGCCTATCAGGTCGCGTGTGAGTGGCTGCTGCTCAGGTCTACAACGTCGACGCCGACCGACTTCCGCACGAGCCAGGCCGGCATGAGTTCCCGGACAACCCGATTTGAGATAATCAACCATGGGCAACGCATGTTGCCTTCTGCGGGTTCCGTATCACCGCCATCCCTCGCAGTTCAGAGCCCGAGGGTTTGGCCCGCTTCAATCTGAAGGAAATCTGCCGACGAATTCCGGAACACAGCGTCCTGGAACGCGGCGACGGCAGAGCCATGGGTGACATCGACCAGCACGGTCGCCGCAGCTTCAACTTTGTCGGCCGCTTCGTCGACCTTGTCGAATCGCATCATCATTCGATCATGGAGCATCGAAAGCCGGGCCGCGTGGTAAAGCACGCTGCGTTTGTGATAATCCGAGTCCAAGGGTTCGAACAGCATTGTCATTTGGGGCTATCGATCTCGTTTGGCGGCCTCGACCAGACGCCGAATCCTGCCGGACCGTTCGATGCTTTGGGCCACCATCTTTTCCGCGCGTTCAATCGCGAGTTCGGCCCGTTCGATGCGCGGCTTGGCGGCTTGGCATTGGCGACATCGGACGCAATCCCGATTCCGTGGGGTTTGATGGTGTTCATCATGAGTTTGTAACCCACCGAGGGCGGAATCGTTCCTTGACCGGCCAAGTAGCCCTGCCGGCCGACGTGGGGGATTCTCTTGACGATGTCAGCACCCTCGACCATCGGCAAGCCATGCACGTGGGCAAGCAGCATGCCTAGCGCGCCGTCCAACGAAGCGCAGGCCAACACGAGGTCGAACATTATCTCCGGTGCCTGGCCTTCAACACACGGTCTATATTTCGCTCATCGAAAAGGGGTTCAGGTCGCATCCATGTCGCGTGGACCTGCCGATAGTTGCAGGAAACCCTTGGAAATCAACGGTAGTCATTTGCAACATGGTGCGACTTGAGAATGGCAAAGAAGGCGCGCTAGATGATGCCTAAATGTCTAAATTTATTTGAAGAAATTTGGTAGCGGGAGAGGGACTTGAACCCCCGACCCCAGGATTATGATTCCCGTGCTCTAACCAACTGAGCTACCCCGCCAGGGCGGCGAAAGGCCCGAAATCCGCCTCAAATCGAAAGGCATGTCGGGGGCGTTCGCCAAGGTCGCGCGGATATAAGGTTGGGAGGGTGAGCCTGTCAAGCTTCGAAGCAACCGGCTTGCCGGCTTATCGTCATTATCGAAAAGCTTTGCCGTGCGGACATTTGGTTGCCGCCGCCGGGGTTGAGTTCGAAGGGGCACGTCGCTATGTCTCGGCCAAGAGTTTTTAGAGTTTGAAACAGATGAAGCCGCGCATAGCAGTCCTCGGTTGCGGATACTGGGGCAGCAACCACATCCGCACTCTCAAGGCGCTCGGCGCGCTGCACGCGGTCTCCGATACCAACCGGGCTCGGGCAGAAGGCTTCGCCAGCGAGCAGGACTGCCTGGCGATCGAGCCGGACCAGTTATTCGTGCGTGACGATATCGACGCCATCGTCATGGCGCTGCCGCCGCAATTCCATGCCGACCTTGCGGTACGCGCCGTCGAGAACGGCAAGGACGTGCTGGTGGAAAAGCCGATCGCGCTGACGGTTGCCGATGCCGAGCGCGCGGTGCGGGCGGCCAAGGACAATGGCCGCGTCTTCATGGTCGGCCATGTCCTGCGCTTCCATCCCGCCTTCGAGACGCTGAAAGCGTTGATCGACAAGGGCGAACTCGGCGAAGTGCGCTACATCCACTCGCACCGCCTCGGCCTCGGCAAGTTCCACACCGAGAACGATGCGCTGTGGGACCTGGCGCCGCACGATCTGTCGATGATCCTGGCGATCACCGGCACCGAGCCGATCGAGGTGCGCGGCGAGGGCGCCGCTCTGCTCGACAGTCTCAGCGACTTCGCCCATCTGCACATGCGCTTTCCCAACGGCCTGCGCAGCCATCTCTTCACCTCGCGTCTCAATCCCTATCGCGAGCGGCGGCTGACCGTGGTCGGCACCAAGGCGATGGCGGTGTTCGACGACGTCGAGCCATGGGAACGCAAGCTAGCCGTCTACCGCCACGCGGTGTGGCAGGACAGCGGCCAATGGGCCTTCACCACCAATGAGCCGTCCTATGTCGCGGTTGCCCAGGGCATGCCGCTGACACGCGAGCTGGAGCATTTCATCCAGTGCATCGAGACGCGTGCCGAACCGCGTACCAGCGGCGAGGAAGCGATCAGGGTGCTGCGCATCCTGACCGCCGGCACGGTCACCCACACCAAGTCGAATTCCTGAAGCGCGGATTAGTCGGCGGGAATCTTATTCGGCGGGAATCTTATTCGGCAGGTATCTTATTCGGCAGGTATCTGGGCCGGCCTGGCGGCAAGCCGGGTCAGCATCGCCTCGGCCTCGGCGCCACGCTCCGAACGCTCGATGAAGCCGCCGCCGAACACGCGAGCTTCGTTGCCGTCATCGGAGTAGAGCACGCAGGCCTGGCCCGGCGCGATGCCGGACTCGCCGTCGACCAGTTCCACCCATGTGGCACCGGCACGATGATGCAGCACGGCCGGGCGCGGCGGCCGCGTCGAGCGGACCTTGGCGAACAGCTCCAGGCCGCCGGCGGGAACCTCTGTGAGCGGTCCGTCGCCCAGCCAGTTCATGTTGCGCAGATAGATCTTGTGCGTCTCCAGCGCCTCGCGCGGGCCAACCACGACCCGTGCGCGGTCGGCGTCGAGATGGACGACGTAAAGCGGCTCGCCGGAAGCGATGCCGATGCCGCGGCGCTGGCCGATCGTGTAGCGCAGGATGCCCTCATGGCGGCCGAGCACGCGGCCGTCGATGTGGACGATGTCGCCCGGATTGGCCGCAGTCGGCTTCAGCTTGGCGATGATGTCGGAATACTTGCCCTGCGGCACGAAGCAGATGTCCTGACTGTCCTGCTTGGCGGCAACCGCCAGCCCCATCTCCTCGGCAATGGCGCGAACCTGAGGCTTCGACAGGCCGCCAAGGGGAAAGCGCAGATAATCGATCTGTGCCTGCGTGGTGGCGAACAGGAAATAACTCTGGTCACGGTCGGCGTCGACCGGCCTGTAGAGCGCGCGGTGGGCGCCGTTGGCGCCGGAACGGATGTAGTGGCCGGTGGCCAGCGCGTCGGCGCCGAGCTCCTTGGCGGTGGCCAGCAGGTCGGCGAACTTCACCGTCTGATTGCAGGAAACGCACGGGATCGGCGTCTCGCCGGCGACGTAGCTCTCGGCGAAGGGATCGATGACCGCCTTGCGGAAGCGTTCCTCGTAGTCGAGCACATAATGGGGGATGCCGAGCGTCTCGGAGACACGGCGGGCATCGTCGATGTCCTGCCCGGCGCAGCATGAGCCGGCCCGGTGCGTCGCCGCGCCGTGGTCGTAGAGCTGCAAGGTGACGCCGACGACGTCGTAGCCCTCGCGTTTCAGCAGGCCGGCGACGACAGAGGAATCGACACCGCCCGACATGGCGACGACGATGCGGGTGTTTTCGGGACGTCCGGGAAGATCGAGACTGTTCATGATGCTTTCGTTCTGCACGGCGCCTCAATGCCAATGTCGAGAATATAGGTCAAGCTTTACCGGCGCGCCAGCGTGCAGGGCGATTCACCGGTTGCGGCCGATCTCCGCCGGGATGCATTTTCCCCGGCAAATCAGGGTTTGCGGGCAGATGGTTCAAATGCCGGCGAAAAGACTAACGCGGCGTTCATGATCCTTACCTAGTCATTAGGGTCTGCTTAGGCAATTTTTAAAGCTGTGGCGGTAACGTGGCGGGGATTGGGTCTTTGAGTTTTTTGTAGAGAGTACGATGACCGATCTGGTTAGACCGAGAGTCAAATATGTTATCGGGCCTGACGGCAGCCCTCTTACGATTGCCGATCTGCCGCCGACCAATACACGTCGCTGGGTTATCCGGCGTAAGGCGGAAGTGGTTGCGGCCGTGCGCGGCGGGCTTTTGAGCCTGGACGAGGCATGCCAACGCTACAAGCTCACCACCGAGGAATTCCTGTCCTGGCAGGCGTCGATCGACGAATATGGCCTTGCCGGGCTGCGCACGACACGCATCCAGCAATACCGGCACTGACCATTGCGAATTTAGACGAAGGGCGCGGCTAACCCCGCGCCCTTCTGTTTTTCACCGCTCCCGCTCAGAGCGACAGCACAACCTTGCCGATCGGCTTGGTGGCGAGGAAGGCGTGAGCGGCCCCCGCCTTGTCCAGCGGGAAGCTCTTCGCCACATGGACGGCAAGCTTGTTGGCATCGATCAACCGAGCCAGTTCCAGCAGGCCCTCACTGTCGGGCACGACGGACATACGCTCGACCCGAATGTCTCGCGCGCCGGCCTGGGCCCTTGTGTTGTCGCTGACATCGAGCAATGACACCAGCACGCCGCCACGCTTGAGCACCTTCAGCGAGCGTTGGGCGTGGTCGCCGCCCATTGGATCCAGCACCAGATCGATGTCGCGGACCTGATCGGTGAAATCGCCCTTGGTGTAGTCGATGACTTCGTCGGCGCCCAGTTTGCGGACGAAATCGAGCTTGCCCGGGCTGGCCGTGGCGACGACGTAGGCGCCGCGCGCCTTGGCGATCTGCACCGCCAGATGACCGACGCCGCCGGCTCCCGCATGCACCAATACGCGCCGATCCGATTTCAGTCGGCCGTGACGAACAAGCCCTTGCCAGGCGGTGAGGCCGGCCAGCGGCAAGGCGCCCGTCTGGAGGTGGTCCGCGCCCTTCGGCTTCAGTGCGATTTGATCGGCAGGCACGGCAGCCAGTTCGGCATAGGCCGCCGCCTGCCTGGGGAAGCGCGGCATGCCGAACACCTCGTCGTCGATCTTGAAGCCGGTGACGCCGGGGCCGAGTGCTTCGACAGTTCCCGAGATGTCCCAACCCAGGATGAAGGGCGGCTCGCCGAGCAAGGGGTAGTAGCCGGCACGGACGGCGCCGTCGACCGGATTGATGCCTGCGGCCTTGACACGGACCAGCACTTCGCCGGCCTCTGGCGTGGGATCCGGCTGATCGGCGATGACAAGGACGTCGGGTCCGCCGACGGAATTCTGGATAACGGCACGCATTGAGATGTCTCCTATTGATGCCGCTATCATTTGGATAGTAATAGTCTCTTGTCCAGTATGTACCTTTCTGATACATACGCACCTCATGGATAGTGAAGATGATTGCGGTTTCGGCTATGATGCGTTCCGGCGGACGTGTCCTTCGCACACCGTGCTGGAGATGCTGGCCAGCAAATGGGTCTATCTGGTGGTTTGCGCGCTGCGCAAAGGCCGGCTGCGCAATGGCGAGCTTGCGCGCAAGCTCGAAGGCATTACGCCGAAGATGCTGACGCAGACGCTGCGTGTGCTCGAGCGTGACGGCCTGGTACGTCGCGAGATCTTCCCGGTCATTCCGCCGCGCGTCGAATATGAATTGACCGAGCTCGGCCAGAACCTGGCGGGACTGCTTACCCAGATCAGGTCATGGGCGGAGCAGCATGCGCCGGATATCAAGGATGCCCGTGCAAGGGCAATTGCCGAGAGTGAAGGGGATTGGGCCGCGTAGGGCGGATTCATTTTTCTCGCCGGAGCCGCAAGCCGCGACAATGCGCCAGCCTGATGGCGGCGTTGGCGCGGCAAACCGCCAGGTCTTAGCCGATCATGGCGCTGCGGCCACCGACTTCGGCTTCGCGGATCTTCGTGTCGCGCGATTCCAGCATTTCCGCCTTGGAAAGCTCCGCTTCAGCTTCGCCGAGTAATGATTCGGCGGCGCTTCGCTGCTGGGCGAGGTCGCTTTGGGAATTCCTGAGGTTGTCGCGGCGCAGGCGAGCCGCTTTGGCGAAGGTCGGATAGGCGAAATGGTTGATGTCGGTGATGCCGGCCTTCTTTTCCTCGGCGGTGATCTGAAGCTCCAGCTCGACGGCCATGCGTTCGAACTCGGCGATCATCATGTCGAGCTGCAGCAGCTGCCGCCGCTTCTCATTCACCTGAAACTGTTTCAGCCGAACGAGGTTTTCACGTGACTTCATGATTCGGTACTCCCGGAAACGCACACCCGCATCTATCGTCCAAACCACCTGGAAACGCCCAGGCCGCACCCGTGTCCACCGCCTTTCCCCTAACTATGGGAAACAAAACCCTAAAGTTTTTTGCCGGCGGTAACCATTCGTTTACGGGCATTGTTAATCATACGGGTCAGGACTTAAGGCCGGGTAAAAATTCCGGCCACCGATGCGGAAGCGACGTCGATGAGTCCCTGGAGTCGCTTAGTCCAGGTTGTTAATGTGTTGCATTAGGAATTTGGTTCTGAGATTCGTTATTAGATTCAAGAGGGTGTAGAAAGAGGTTAAAAAATCTGGTACCGTCATGGACGGGAAATTAGGATTTGTTAACCATTCAATGGCAGCCTCTGCACAAGGCAACCACTGCTCCGGGTCCGGACGGGTCTTGAAATGGTCCGGCAGCAGAAAAGGGGAATGAAATGCGTGTTCTGCTGATAGAAGATGACAGTGCAACCGCACAAAGCATCGAACTGATGCTGAAATCGGAAAGTTTCAACGTCTACACGACCGATCTCGGTGAAGAGGGCGTCGATCTAGGCAAGCTCTACGACTACGATATCATTCTTCTCGATCTCAACCTGCCTGACATGTCGGGCTACGAGGTCTTGAGAACGCTTCGCCTTTCCAAGGTCAAGACACCTATTCTCATCCTCTCCGGGATGGCCGGCATCGAGGACAAGGTGCGCGGCCTCGGCTTCGGCGCGGACGACTACATGACCAAGCCATTCCACAAGGATGAGCTGGTTGCCCGCATTCATGCCATCGTGCGGCGCTCCAAGGGCCACGCCCAGTCGGTCATCACTACCGGGGACCTCGTGGTCAACCTCGATGCCAAGACAGTCGAGGTCGGCGGCCAGCGGGTGCACCTGACCGGCAAGGAATACCAGATGCTGGAGTTGCTTTCGCTGCGCAAAGGCACCACGCTGACCAAGGAAATGTTCCTCAACCACCTCTATGGCGGCATGGACGAGCCTGAGTTGAAGATCATCGACGTCTTCATCTGCAAGCTGCGCAAAAAGCTCGACGCGGCATCGGGCGGTCAGAACTACATCGAAACGGTCTGGGGACGCGGCTATGTGCTGCGCGAACCGGAAGACATTCGCGTCAGCGCCTGAGCGACGAATCGTTCGAATCTTTTCAATAAAAAACCCGGCTTCGGCCGGGTTTTTGCATGATGGTCTGGTAACAGTCTGTTTTTGGGCTTCCGAGCAGAAAACCGTCACGCACTTTTTCTGGAATTGCTCAAGGATGCCGAATCAGGCGCGCTCTTCAAGGTGCGAAAGCGCTCGAGCAGCTGCGGGCGGTTGAACGGCTTCAAGAGATAGCCCTGGGCGCCGGCGCGCTTGGCCCGCATGATCGAAGCAATATCGAGCTCGACCAGGGAAATCAGGATCTGCGGCCTTATCGGGCTCTCCATGGCGCGGACGCGACGGATGAGATCGACCGCCGGTACGTCGGGCAAGGCGCCATCGACGACGATGATGTCGGGCATGTCGGCGGCGCACATCTCCAGCGCGTCAAGTCCGCTGGCGGCCTCGATGACAATCATTTCGGAGCCGCCCAGGATGCGTTTTGCAACCTTCCTGATGACGCTTGAATCGTCGACGAACATGCAGCGTTTCATTTCCGGGTCCTCTTTGCCTTCTGGCAGTCCGGTAGCGTCGGGGGCATCCAGGGCGGACCATAGGCCAATCTGGTAAAGAAGCCGAAAAGGCGTTAGGTAAAATTTTTACAAAGATGGGCAGGTGCCTGCTTTTATTCGCGAATGCTTTGGCACTGCCTGGACGACCAGATGCATCTCAAGTCGATGAGCTGGAATTACAGATTTCAGTGTAGAAATACTTCGCTTATCGGCTGCGCAATCAGGCCGCAGAAAGCACGATTTCTTCCGGCGTCGCGTGGATCGATATCGTCATGCCGGCTTCGCGCGCCAGAAGCAGCGTGTAGTAGGGCTGCACGGAATGCGCGTCGATCGGTTCCTCCGGCTTGTGGCCGGAATGCAGTTCGAGGAACTTCGGCGGCACACGCAGCATCGGGCCAGCCGACGCAAGCGCGAAACGCGGTTCGGTCTCAAGATTTTCCAGCGTCACGGAAAGCTTGCCGCCGCGCGGAATGGCGGCATTGGCGACGAGGATCAGGTTGAGCAGCAGCTTGACCTTGTTCTTGGGCAGCAACGCGCGGGGCCCGTTCCAGGTCAGTTCCGGCTTTTCGTTCTTGAGGAAGGCGATGGCGACCGCTTCGGCATCGCCGGTATCGATCAACATGCCGGCCGAGCCGGCGGCGCCGAAGGCGATGCGGGCGAACTGCAGGCGGGCCGAAGCGTTGCGGGCGCTCTGACGGATCAGCTTCATGGCGTCCTCATCGGCGCCGCCTTCATCAAGCAATTCGAGCCCGTTGTTGATCGCGCCGACCGGCGAGATGATATCGTGGCAGACCCGACTGCACAAAAGCGCTGCCAGATCGGGTGCGGAAAGGGTGAACAGATCGGCCATCGGCGAAAAATCCCTGCAAAATCTCACAACTCATGGCCGGGCGATCGATCGTCGCCTGCCACACGAATCACGCACTCTCTCCTCGGGCTTTCTGAATACACAGCGCCCGTGCGTGCAGCAACAAATCCAAATTGTGGTTGTGGCAAATGGCGTGTTCACGCAGGCTGCCGGCCCCACTTGAGCGACCCCAAACAGCCTTCGAACCGCCATGTTCATGTGTGAGCTTAATGGTTGAAAAAGGATTACGGCATAGTTTGCCCCTAACAGTTACCCTTAACGGCCGGCTAAAAGAGCCGTACGGGGTGCGAGGCGTCGGCGAAGGTGCTCCCTGACGGAGATTGGAAGCATGTTTTCCCGATACTACGACCGGAGCTTTCTCCGTGTCTTCTCAATGGCGGTCACGCTCCTGGGCGTTCTCGTCTTCTCGACTTCAGCCCTGCGGGCCCAGGAATACACCGCTCAGGAGATTGTCGATTCCGGTCACAAATTTTTTGGCGCGACATCGGGCGGGCTCGCCACGGTGATCGAGAAGATTTTTGCCTCCTACGGCCTGCCCAACGGCTATCTGCTGGGCGAAGAGGGCTCGGGTGCGCTGATCGGTGGCCTGACCTATGGCGAAGGCACGCTCTACACCAAGAATGCCGGCGACCACAAAGTGTTCTGGCAAGGCCCGTCGCTCGGCTGGGATTTCGGCGGCGAGGGTTCGCGGGTGATGATGCTGGTCTACAATCTCGACGATGTGGGCAGCCTCTACAACCGCTATGGCGGCGTTGCCGGTTCGGCCTATGTGGTGGCGGGCGTCGGCTTCAACGTGCTGAAGAACAACAATGTGCTCCTGGTGCCGATCCGCACGGGCGTCGGTGCCCGGCTTGGCGTCAATCTCGGCTATCTGAAGCTTACCGAGCGGGCCACGTGGAATCCGTTCTAAGCTGAGGTCCTTGGCTGTCGTTGCGCAAAACCGGGACCGCTTTTGGGTCGACATGCATTAAACTCGTGGCGTTGCGGCAAACCCTTGCCGCAACACTGGATTTCCGCCATGTCAACGTGGCACAGTCAAAGCGCTCTATGCGCTTTTGGTTTATCTTGTTTGATGCTTATCGGCCACAACGGGTAGTCACTTGGTCCAGTCGGTCCTGTTCTTCGTCCTCGGCTTTCTCTGCGCTGGCTTTCTGGCGCTCATGGTGGCTCCGGCCATATGGCGTCGTGCGGTCGCGCTTACACGTAGACGCGTCGAATCCTCGATCCCTCTGACGCAAACCGAAATCCAGGCGGACAAGGATCGCACCCGCGCCGAATACGCCATGACGACGCGCCGCCTGGAAATCAACGTCAAGGCGTTGCGTGAAAAGGCGGCCGAACAACTGGTCGAGATCAATCGCGGTCGCGAGGCCATGAAGGGCCTGGCGGTCGAGCGGACGGACAAGAACCAGGCGCTGACCGAGCTGGGCGCGAAGAACGAAGCGCTGCGTCAACGAGAGGGCGAGTTGCAGCAGCTTTCGGAGCGTCTGAAGGAAACCGAACGCAAGCTTGAAAAGCGCGCACTTGAGCTGGAAAAGCTAGAGCGCATGTATGACGATGCCAGTTTTTCCTCGAGCAGCCGGCAGATCGAGCTCGTGGCGCGAGAGTCCGAAATGCAGAAACTCGCCAGTGACATTGCGATGCTGCGCGGCCAGCGCAAGGAAGCCGACAGGCGCGGCCAGGAAATCGCGGCCGAAAGCAAGGCCGCGCGGGACGCCCTGAAAGCCGAGAAGAAAAGGACCGCCGAGCTCGACAAGAAGGTCGAGCGGCTGCTGGCTACACTTGCCGATCGCGAAGACAAACTCGACCGCCGCGAAAAGGAACTGGCACGCATGCGCGAAAGATCGAAATCCGAAGACAGCGCGCCAGCCTTGCGGCTGGTCGGCAAGGGCGGCGATGTCGCCAGGAGTGATGATTTGGACAAGGCAATCGCCAAGCTCGACAGTGACCGTGAGCAGCTCGAGGCGAGGCTGACGGCGCTGGCGCGCGAGAACAAGCGGCTGAAGGCCGACCTCACCGCACTGGCCGCGTCCAAGGCCACGGACAGCAGCTCTGCCTTGCGCGAGCAGATGAACGCGCTGGCGGCGGAGGTCGTCCATCTGACGGCGAAGCTCGAGGGGCCTGGTTCGCCGATCGCCAAGGCATTGGCGGTACCGTCGGACGCCCGCTCCGGCAACGGTGACCGCAGTCTTGCCGACCGCGTGCGCGCGCTGCAGAAGGCTGACGCGACAAGCTGAATCAGGCCTCTTTTGCCGAAAAATGATGCAGCGCGATGGCTGAAGCCGCGGCGACATTCAGGCTGTCGAAGCCTTCCGCCATGGTAATCCGCACGTTGCGCAGGCTTGCGAGCAGGTTGTCCGGCAAGCCTTCGCCCTCGGTGCCGAGATAGAGCGCCAGGCGCTTACTGCGCTGCGCATCGCGGATGTCGGTCTTCCCGCGTGGCGATAGCGCGAATTGTTCGAAGCCACGTCGGGCGAGCATCGTTGTGAAGCCGGCGGTGTCGGAGAACGATGCGAAGGGGATCTTGAGCGCGGCGCCGACCGAAACGCGGATCGCCTTGCGATAGAGCGGGTCGCAGCATGTCGCATCCAGCAGAACCGCGTCAGCGCCAAAGGCGGCGGCGTTGCGGAAGATCGAGCCCATATTGTCATGGTTGGCGATGCCGACGAGCACTACGACGAGCGCCCGAGGCGGCAAGCCATCGAGCAGGTCTTCGGCCGGCTGCGGCTCTCCCTTGCGGCCAATGGCCAGGATGCCGCGATGCATATGAAATCCGGCGATAGCGTCCATCACCGCGCTGGTGGCGACATAGACCGGGAGGTCGGCGGGCGCCTTGCTCAGGATGTTGTCGAGACCTGCAAGCCGGTTTTCCAGGACCAGGATCGATTCGGCGGCAAAGCGCCCGGTCGAGAGCAGCAGGTCGAGCACCACCTTGCCTTCGGCGACGAAGCGGCCTTGCCGGCCGGCGAGGTCACGCTCGCGAATGTCGAGATAGGCAGCGACGCGCGGATCTTGCGGGTCGTCGATGCGAATGGGATCCATGCATTCCTCGCGACCGTCGCATCGGCCCGAAAATCCGGACCGCTTCCCGGCGCTCACCTTGTTTGGAAAGCACGATGCGACAATTCGGGACAATCAGCCAGCTTTGTGCGCTCCGGATGGGCGCATGTCGCTCTGAAATCACCGGCGAGATCGGCGTTATGTGGTCAGGTTCCAGCACGGCGCAAACGGTGCGCCATCTGGGATAGGTCATCCTTGCCGCTGCCGAAAATGCCGTCCAGCATGACAAGCAGTTCTCGCACGGCGTCGGATTTGCAGGAGTAGTAGATCATCTGCCGGTCGCGGCGGGTCTCGACCAGGTCGAGCGCTCGCAACTTGGCGAGGTGCTGGGACAGGGCGGATTGGCTGAGCATCACCTTCTCGGCAATGGCTCCAACCGACATTTCACCTTCGGCGAGATAGCTCATGATTAACAGTCGCTTCTCATTGCCCATCAGCATGAGAAACTCTGCCGCCGATTCGGCGTTCACGATTAGCTTTGTCGAGACCATCGATCCCCCATGCTTCCTGTTCATCCCGACGCCATGGGGGCAATGGCGTCTGATTCCATAAATTCACTTGTCGATCGGCGCTGGCGATTCAGCGTCACCAAAAGGTAGAGCATTTCAGTTAAATCTCAAGTGTTGCTTTTGATTCAGCATAATTAAGTCTCAGTCCCGGCGTCGACAATGGCTCGACCGGCCTTGGCCATATCGACCAGAACGTGCCGCAATTCGCCTGCCGCCGCCAAAGGGTGTGGGTAAAAGGCACGGCAAGCATCGTCGCCAGACACCAGATCCATGCCATCGGCATCGAATCCGGCAACACGCCAGCCGTTTCCGGATACTTTCGCGAAATGCTGTGCGTAGACGGCGATCGCGTCGAGATGGTCGGCGTTCATGTGGTCGATGGCCGATTGTTCGCGCGCCGCGAGTTCCTCGACGACCGGTCCGCTGGCGAGCAAATCCGATCGATCGAGCTGATAGGCCTTGCCGAAGCCGCCATTGAGGCTGGCGCGTTGCGGATCAAGGCGAAAGATCGAAAAGTCGCCGAGACCGGCGTAAAGATTCGCCCTGGGATTGTGATTGAGATAACGGCGCTCGGTGCGGGCGTGTTCGGCTGATCCGCGCTCAAGCCGTGCCGCCTGGCAGATCAATGTCAGGCGCGGGTGCGCCAGCGGGTCGCCCTTGCCTGGTTGGCCGAGCAACAGGGAACAGCGCGGATCGGCAAGCAGCGCGCCGGTGTGCGCCGAAAGCATCGAAACCAGGATCAGCGGCGCGCCGTCGATGTCGGTGGCCACGCCGACCCTGCTGGCCAGCGGCGAGCCGGTTTGCGGTTCGATCACCGCCAGGGCGCCAAAGCGGGCGCTGCGCAGAAGCGTCTTCGCCAGCCGGATCGCTTCGGCGTCCGTCTCGCGGATCACGTCCTTTTTCGGCTCGTCCAAGGCAGCACCACAGTAAGTTGATCTTTCTTCTCTAGTTATCGGTCAGCAAGCCGGATTTGACAAGATCGTCGATCTCGGCTTTCGCAAAGCCGAAACGTGCCAGAATTGCCGATGGCGACAAATCCTCATTGCCTGGCATAGTGGCCAATGTCGGTTGCGAGCTCGAGAAACGCGGCGCGGGGGCCGAGCGCTCAAATGCACCTGTCGTCACAGAGGCGTTGCGTGCCCGATTGTGCGGGTGGTGCTTCGCCTCTTGCAGCGACAGGACGGGTGCAACGCAGGCATCGGTCTGCGCGAACAGAAGGTCCCAGTCGTCGCGTGGTTTCTGCCGGATCCGATCGGCAATGGCGGCGCGCATCGGCGGCCACAGGGCCTTGTCGTACTGGCCGGACGCAAAGCGCTCGTCGAGCGGCAGCAGCCTGGCGAATTCGGCGAAGAATTGCGGCTCGAGACAGCCGATGGCGATATGGCGTCCGTCCGACGTCTCATAGGTATCGTAGAACGGGGCGCCGGAATCGAGCAGGTTCGCGCCGCGCTTGTCGCTCCACAAGCCGGCCGCCATCAAGGCGTGCAGGGGCACCGCCAGCATCGAGGCACCCTCGACCATCGCGGCGTCGATGACTTCACCCTTGCCCGTGCGCGAACGTTGGAACAGGGCGGCCAGCACGCCGGCAATCAGCATCATGGCGCCACCGCCATAGTCGGCGACAAGGTTGAGCGGCGGGACCGGACGGCTGCCGACATGGCCGATGGCGTGCAGCACGCCGCTATAGGCGAGGTAGGTGATGTCGTGGCCGGCGCGGCCGGCGAGCGGGCCGTCCTGACCGAAGCCGGTCATACGGCCGTAGATCAGCGCCGGGTTACGCGCCAGCACCGCTTCCGGGCCGAGGCCGAGCCGCTCCATCACGCCCGGGCGAAAGCCTTCGAGCAACATGTCCGCCTTTTCGGCAAGGCGCAGCAACAGATCGGTGCCTTCACGGCGCTTCAGGTCGAGGCGCAGGACGGCGCGGCCATGGCGGTTGATGTTGTACTCATCCGGCAGCGACAGGAACTGGCTCGTCCCCGCCCGCTCGATGCGCAGCACTTCGGCGCCCATCTCCGACAGCATCAGGCCGGCCAGCGGCACGGGGCCGAGCCCGGCCATCTCGATCATCTTCAGCCCGGCAAGCGGGCCGGTCTTGCCGGCAGCGGACGGGCCGGTGCTCATGTCCGTCTATTTCGGCGCCATGCGGATGGCGCCGTCGAGGCGGATGGTCTCGCCGTTCAGCATCTGGTTCTCGATGATGTGCAGGGCGAGAGCGGCATATTCGGATGGTTCACCGAGACGCGACGGGAAGGGCACGGCGGCGCCCAGCGAATCCTGCACCTCTTGGGGCATGCCGGTCATCATGGGCGTCTTGAAGATGCCGGGTGCGATGGTGCAGACGCGGATGCCGGAACGGGCAAGGTCGCGCGCCACCGGCAGCGTCATGCCGACGACGCCGCCCTTGGACGCCGCATAGGCGGCCTGGCCGATCTGGCCGTCATAGGCGGCAACCGAAGCGGTGTTGACGATGACGCCGCGCTCGCCGCCTTGCAGCGGCTCGAGCCTTGAAGCGCGCTCGGCGACGAGGCGGATCATGTTGAACGTGCCGATCAGATTGACCTCGATCACCTTGCGGTACTGATCGAGGGGATGAGGACCATCCTTGCCGATCGTCTTCACCCCAATGGCGATGCCGGCGCAATTGACCAGCATCCGCGGCTCGCCAAGCTTGTCGGCGACGTCGGCGAGTGCAGCGGTCCCACTGTCGGCGCTGCTGACGTCGCACCGGACGGCAATGCCGCCGATCTCGGCCGCGACCTTGGCCGCGCGATCGATGCCGACGTCGAAGATAGCGACGCGGGCGCCCTTGGCGGCCAGCGCGCGTGCCGTTGCCTCGCCGAGACCGGAGCCGCCGCCGGTAACGATCGCGATCTGGCCGTTCGGGTTCATGGCGTCATCCTTTGATCTCAGGAACAGTGGGACGGATCAGGCGCCAGATCGAAGGGGAAGGTCAAGCCTTCACCTAGACGTGCTCGCCGACCCTGGCCTGGCTGGCATGGCAAACCTCGCCCGAGAGCCTGGCTACTGCGCCCGGCGCGATCTCGTGCGACAGCAGCCGGTCGAGATCGACGGGGCGCGGCATCGAAATCTGGCCACGCGGAATCCGCTTGAAACCGAGCGGCCCGTAATAGGGCTCGTCACCGACCAGCATGACGGCAGGTGCGCCGGTCTTGGCGGCGGCCTCCAGCGCGATCGCCACCAGCCGGCGGCCGATGCCGAGATTCTTGAAGGCCGGCCGCACGGCGAGCGGCCCGAGCATCAATGCGCGGCCGGCACCGGCGGCGATGCGGGTCATGCGCACGGAGGCGACCACTATGTCCCCATCGACGGCGACAAAGGACAGCGAGCGCTCGTGCCCTCCGGCCTCACGAATCTTGTAAGCGGCCAGCACAAAGCGGCCGGGCCCGAAGGCTTCGTCGTTGATGGCTTCGATCTCGGGGTCGTGCGCCGGGGCTTCCGGCAGGTATTTCACGTCGGCAAGGCTCATGGTCTTTGCGGTCCGGTACAAGGAGGAAAGGTTTGCTGCAAACGGCAGCATTCGCCAGTCAGCGCTTCATCAAGCGCGGGCGCCCTTTCGTCGTCGGTCAGACCGGATCAAAGCAAAGTCGAACATGCGGATTGTCCGCTAGCATCAATTTCCCGCCGCTGCAATCGGCCGTTTTTGTCCGTCATTTCTGCCAAGTGACAGTCTGTTCAGCACCTGACGTCTTCGACAGGGCAACCTTGCGCCTACATCAACCAACAGGACGCAAGGAGATTTGCATGGGATTGCTGGTCGACGGCAGGTGGCAGGATCGCTGGTACGATACGGCGGATAACGGTGGCAGGTTCGTACGGGCGCAGTCGCAATGGCGCGATTGGATCACCGTTGACGGGGCGCCTGCCGAAGGCCGGACGCGCGGTTTCAAGGCCGAGCCCGGCCGCTATCACCTCTATGTCTCGCTTGCCTGTCCGTGGGCCCACCGGACGTTGATCTTTCGCGCGCTGAAGAAGCTGGAGGGCGTCATATCGGTGTCGGTGGTGCATCATTTCATGGGCGCCAACGGCTGGACGTTCGTGGCTGAGGACGGCGCCACGGGCGACACGCTTTACGGCCTCGACTTCCTGCACCAGATCTATGCCAAGGCCGATCCCGCCTATTCGGGCCGGGTGACGGTGCCGGTGCTGTGGGACAAAAAGGAGCAGACCATCGTCTCCAACGAGTCTTCCGAAATCATCCGCATGCTGAATTCAGCCTTCGACGAATGGGGCGACGCCAGCCTCGATTTCTATCCGAAGGCGTTGCGCGGCGAGATCGATCGGATCAATGCGCTGGTCTATCCCGCGGTCAACAACGGCGTCTATCGCGCCGGCTTCGCCACCACGCAACGTGCCTATGAAGAGGCGTTCGGTGAATTGTTCACAGCGCTGGATACGCTGGAGGAGCGGCTGTCGAAGCAGCGCTATCTCGTCGGCGATCGTATCACCGAAGCCGACTGGCGGCTGTTCACCACGCTGGTGCGCTTCGATCCGGTTTATGTCGGCCATTTCAAATGCAATCTGCGCCGTATCGCCGACTACCCGAACCTGTCCAACTATCTGCGTGATCTCTACCAGGTGCCTGATGTGGCCGGGACGGTGAATCTGCATCATATCAAGGCGCATTATTACGGCAGCCACCAGACAATCAATCCGACGCGGATCGTGCCTGTCGGACCGGATCTGGATTATGCCGCACGGCATGACCGGGCGCGCTTCGAGAAAGCGGCAGCCTGATCTACCAGTAGGGCGAGGGCTGCTCGCCGTCAAAAACCTCGGCGATCCGGCGCAGCGTCGCCGGCGTCGTGCCCTCGGGCAAGCCGTCGAGCGGGAAGAAGCCGGCTTCGGCGATTTCGTGGTCCGGCAGCTTCGGCGCCGTCTGGCTGAAATGCTCGAGCAAATAAAAGCCGACATGGTCGCGGCGGCTGGAGCGGCGGTTGAAATGCATCGATTTGAGCACCGGCGGGGCGGTGAGAGCGATGTTGCCTTCCTCGGCCAGTTCACGGGCCAGTGCCTCGTTCATCGTCTCGCCGACTTCGACGCCGCCGCCGGGAAGCTGCCAGCCCGGTACATAGGTATGGCGAATAAGGAAGACGGACCTGGACGCCCTGTCGTGGATCAAGCCGCGCACGCCAAGCGTCATCGGCCTCCGCAGCACGAAATAGAGATGGAACAGCCTGGCCCTCAAACCTGGCCAGCCGGTCTGGCGGAAGGCATCTTCAGGGCTCGTCATTGATAGCGAAACCGTGGGTGGAAAGCCGCGCGCGGGTCGCCTATGAAGGTTGTATGTTCAGGCTCGCGCATATTTCCGATGTCCATCTGGGGCCGCTCCCCGATGTATCCTATCGCGATCTCGCCTCCAAGCGCGTGCTCGGCTATGTCAACTGGCAGCGCAACCGCCGCCGCCATATGCATGACGCGGTGATTGACACGATCGTCGCCGACATCAAGGCGAACACGCCTGACCACCTCGCCGTCACCGGCGACCTGGTCAATCTGGCGCTCGACGGCGAGATCGAGATGGCCAGGCACTGGTTGGAGACGCTGGGGCCGGCGCATGATGTTTCGGTCGTTCCGGGCAACCACGACGCCTATGTGCCAGGCGCCTTCGACAAGGTCTGCCGATCCTGGGCGGCGTGGATGAGCGGCGACGGCGTCAACACGCCGGTCGATCGTAACGCATTTCCCTATCTGCGCGTGCGCGGCAACGTCGCGCTGATCGGTGTCTCGACTGCGCGCGCCACGGCACCCTTCATGGCCAATGGTTTCTTCATGGAAGGCCAAGCGAAGCGGCTCAGCAAAATCCTCGGGGATACCGCCGGACAGGGGCTGTTCCGCGCCATCATGATCCATCATCCGCCGGTGCGCGGCGCGGTCCCGCAGCACAAGCGGCTGTTCGGCATTGCCCGCTTCAACAAGATCATTCGCCGCCACGGCGCCGACCTTGTGCTGCACGGCCATTCACATCTGCCGTCGCTGTTCTTCATCGGCGGTCGCGGCGTCAGGATCCCAGCGGTCGGCGTCGCCGCCGCCGGCCAGGCGCCGGGCGGCAAGAACCCGGCGGCGCAGTACAATCTGTTCGACATTGACGGCGAGACGGGCAATTGGCGGATCCGGCTGACGCGGCGCGGCCTGACCGGGCCGTCCATGCCGCCATCCGATCTGCAGACACTGGAACTCGGTGCCGTGACTGGCGCCGCTATGGCCGCAAGCTGACTACCATGGCGACGATGCGGTCCCAGAACAGGACGATGGACACGAGAAGACCGACCAGGGCACCGGCAGCCACAAGGCCAAGCCCGGACAGAAAGGCCGACCAGCGTTTGCCGCGCGCCGTCGCGCGCAGCGGCGGTTCGGCTTCCGGCACATAGGCACGTTTCATGCCGGCGACGGCCGGTTCGACGCCGCCTTCCAGCATCCTCTGACGCTCGACAATGCGCTCCGCGACATAGCGTGTCACGGAATCGGCAACCGGCTTCATCTCGGTGGATTCGGCAAGCACCACCCGGCCGATACGGGTGTCCTTGAGGAAGCGATAGGTGCGGCGGTCGCGCCCCATGGCGACATGGCTGATGGCGTCGATCCACAGGCGCGGCTGCAAGCCGGACGAGACGACAAAGTCGAAATTGTCCATGTCGGCCGGAACATCGGCAAAAACCGGCGCCAGCTCGGCGGCAAGCAGATCGAGACGCATGCGATGCGCTTCGCGCATGTCGACGACGACATCGTCGCGGTCGGCGAAGGCATTTTTGACATCACGGATGGCATCGGACAGTTTCTTCGACTGGTCGATGGTCTTCTCGCCTGCTTCCTTCATCGGCGTCTGCCTCGTGGGTTTGGTTAACATCGGGTTAACACAGCCGCCGGCAAAATGCACTGGCGAGATCGACGGCCCTGGGGTGCCCAGGAAGGTTGTCGTGCGCGAAAAGTCAGCTGGCTGCTGCGGCGAATTTCTGGCGATGCGGTCTGGCGCGGCGGTTGGTGTTGCGGCGGATGATCTCGGCAACGAGGTCGGGGGCTTCCTCCGCCAGCATATGGCCGGCCTCCAGCACGTGGTGCACGTGAAAATGCGCCGGCAGGTCATCGGCCTGGGTAAAGGGCAGCACCGCATCGTTGGTGCCCCATGCCACCATCACCGGCATGTTCAGTCCATCGAGGCGATCGTGCGGGATGACGCCTTGCCGATCGTCCACGGTCATGGCGGCCGCGATCTCGACGAGCTTTTCGAGTTGGCCGGGTCGTCTGCGCATTTCCCAAAGGATGTCCACCGTATGTTCGAGCGGCGGGGCTGAAGGTCCCGACATGACGGCGAGGCAGGAGCGGATCTCGGACCGATCCGCGGCTTCGGCATAGCGGCGCAACAGCGCTCCATTGATTTCGGGGCCAAGGCCGCCCGGCGCCAGAAGCGTCAGCGAGGCTATCTTTTCGGGCTCGGCCAGCCCCATCAGCGCCGCCACGGCACCGCCCATCGAGTGGCCCACGAGATGAACGCGCTTCAGGCGACGCTCCGAGAGATCGGCCAGAACCGCCTTGGCCGCCACCCTGGCCGGACCGGCGGCGGGAAAATCGAGCGACATCCCGTGCCCAGGCAGATCATAGGCCAGCGTATGCGTGGAAGGCGTCAGGGCGGAAATCACCTCGCGCCATACATCGTGGCAGCCGCCGAAACCGTGCAGCAGGACGATGGCCTTCGAGCCAACACCCTCTTCGGCGGCAAAAAGTGATGCGGTCATGAAAGCTGTTTTTTGTTATTGCAGAATGCGCGACACCAATGGTGGCTGAATTGCTCCTAGTCCAACGTGATGACCAGTAAAATTTTCGCGATTTGTACGGTTGTGTACAGAACTTGGCTACCAATCGGCAATCGGCGATCGGAGCGCAGGAAATCCATCGGGACGCGGCGCAGCCGGTGCGCGGACGTCGATGGTGTCAGCTTGGGCTGCCGAGCCCGGCAGCGCGGAGTGCCTGGACCAGCCGGTCGGTCAGGTCGGCCGGATATTTCCGCTCGACGAAAGTCGCCCGCGGATCGGCGGCAAATTTGGGGAACTCGGTGGTCAGCTGTTTCAGCAGCGTGCCCACCAGATGGTCCTGTCCGGCAGCCTTGGCGCCGACCAGCCGCGCCGCCAGATAGTGTGATTTCGTTGCCGTCGTTCTCAGTGCCACGCTGGCCGCGACCGCCTTGTTCATGTCGCCGAGCATGAGTTCACCGACGAACAGCCCGTAGTCCCACCATGTCGGGTGCCCGCTGAAGGTCTCCGCCGCATGATCGAGGATCGGCGTTCCCTCGGCATATCGTCCGGCGAAGATCAGCCCGTAGCCGTAAGCGGCGGCCATGCCGAGGTCGTAGGGGTTGAGTTCATAGGCCTTGCGCATCCAGCGGATCGCTTCGTCCGTATTGCCGAGGCGCGAACTGACATAGCCGTAGGAGCGATGCGCATAAGGGCTGGTCGGACCCATCTGCACGCCGCGATGGGCAAACTCGACGGCTGTTTCAATCGTCGCATTGGGCGGATAGGCGTAATGATCGGACACCGCCTCGAGATGCAGGGAAGCAAGTTCCGAATAGACGAGCGAGGACTTGGTTCCACCATTGGCCAGCTTCTCGAGGCAACGATAGGCTGCCTCATGCGTCCTGGCGTTCTGGTCGAGATAATATTTGCCGTTGAGCAGTAGGCATTGCGTCAGACCGTTTGGCGTGCCGGTCTGCTCGATATAGTTGTAGATGGTGCCGGAGGCGGGGAGTGCCGAGCTCAGCATGTCGGCGATACGGTCTTCGACCGCGGCAGGTGCGCTGTCGGCGGGGGTGAGATTGCGCGATAGAAGCACTCGTCCGGACGCCATGCTTTGCAGTTCGATCGTGATGTCGCCCGCGTCCGGTCCGGGCAGGACGTCGAATATGAAGCTCGCAGCGTCGTCAGCCGGATCGCCGACGGTGTCGCGGCCGATGAAGTCGATGGTATCGAAGCCACTCAGGCCGGCGCGCAGCGATGCGGCGACACGGCTGGCGTCGGGGCCGTCGGCCTTGAGTCCGATATAGACTTGCGGAAGGGCGTCAGCCCTTGCCGATGCCGTGACGCTTGCGGTTGCGCCAGCGATCTCCGGCGTTGCCGAGATGTCGCCGCCTGCCAGCAAGGCAGTGCTGCCCTGGCGAAGGATCAGTACGCCCAGCATGGCGATGACCAGGGCGATCGCCATCCAGAAAAAGCGGAGATGGCGCGCCACCGAGGGGGCAGGCGAAGACGGTACGGAAGCCAGAGACATCGCGTCCAGCATGCCCGTGCCGGCTTCGTTGGACCGATCGGCGGATACGGCGCCGTCCAGCCTGAGTTCGGGAACAGCCTCGGCAAGACCCGGCAGGCGGATCGCGTTCAATTCATAGGCAGGAACATAGCCGCCGCGCGGAATGGCGATGCGGACCGGCTCGGCAATTCCCTCATTGGCAAAATAGTGCTGCAGAAGCTCGCGCAGCCTGCCTGCCTGCACACGCACCACGGCATCGGTGGACGGATCGAAATCGCCGTCCTTGCCGAAAACATCCATGGCAATGGAAAAGCCCTTGAGCCTGTCGGCTTCGCCAGCCTGTTCACGTTCGACAAGATAACGCAGCAGCTTGCGCGCGCGTTCGGATCGGCCGAACGTTTGGCTGGCAAGCAGTCGCTCCAGTGTCTCGCGCACTGCGGGGGCGGCAGGCGTGGCATGCTGCAAGTGTCGATCCTCTCGAAGTCGGCACAGGTTGAGGCGCGATCATATAGGTCCCGCACCACCACACAAGTATACACCCCATTATGCGATCACGTACCCACCGGATAATTCCGCGGTGGTTAATGGCCCGAAAGACCGGAACCGATCACCAGGTTGGGAGGGTTCCGATCTTTGTTCCCGTCGGGCGTCAGCCGGCTTTTTTACCGACGATACGGTTCGCGGCAGACATCACCGCCTCCAGTGAGGCGGCGACGATGTTGGTGTTGATCCCGGCGCCGAACAGCTTGCCGCCGGGATATTCCATCTCGACATAGGAAATGGCCGAGGCGTTCGAGCCGCGCTGCAACGAGTGCTCGGAATAGTCGAGCACCGACATCTCGACGCCGAGATGACGCGACAGTGCATCGACGAAGCCGTCGATCGGACCGGTGCCCGTGCCTGTAATCGTTACTTCCTTGCCGTGGTCGAGGATGACCGCCTCGACCACGCGCCGGCCCTTGATTTCGGTGCTGGGGTAGGTGTGGTGATCGAGGAATTTTAGCCGCGCGGCAGGCTGATCGACATAGGTTTCGAGAAAGCGCTCGTAGATGCGCCTAGCCGGCACTTCCTTGCCCTCGGCGTCGGTGATCGCCTGGATTTCCTGGCTGAACTCGATCTGCAGATTGCGCGGCAAATTGAGGCCGTAATCGGCCTGCAGCACATAGGCGATGCCACCCTTGCCGGACTGCGAATTGATGCGGATGATGGCTTCGTAGCTGCGGCCGACATCGGCCGGATCGATCGGCAGATAGGGCACTTCCCACAGGCTCGTATTGGCCTTCTTCAGCGCCTTCATGCCCTTGTTGATGGCATCCTGGTGCGAACCGGAAAAGGCGGTGTAGACGAGTTCGCCGACATAGGGGTGGCGCTCGGGGATCTTCAACTGGTTCGAATATTCGTAGACGTCCTTCATCCGGTTGATGTCGGAGCAGTCGATCAACGGATCGACACCTTGCGTGTACATGTTCAGCGCCAGCGTGACGATGTCGACATTGCCGGTGCGCTCGCCATTGCCAAACAGCGTGCCTTCGACACGGTCGGCGCCGGCCATCAGGCCGAGTTCGGTGGTGGCGATGCCGGTGCCGCGGTCATTGTGCGGATGCAGCGAGACCAGCAGGTTCTCCCGGTTGTCGAGGTTGCGGCACATCCACTCGATACGGTCGGCATAGATGTTGGGGGTCGACATCTCGACCGTCGACGGCAGGTTGACGATCAGCTTGTTGTCCGCCGTCGGCCTGACGATCTCGGTGACGGCGTTGCAGATCTCCAGCGCCACTTCGAGTTCGGTGCCGGTAAAGCTCTCCGGCGAATACTCGAAACGAAAGCCGCCGCCGGCCTTGGCCGCCATGTCGGTGATCATCTTGGCGGCGTCGGTGGCGATCCGCTTGATGCCGTCGACGTCCTTTTCGAAGACGACGCGACGCTGCAGCTCACTGGTCGAATTGTAGAAATGGACGATCGGGTTGGTGGCGCCCTTCAGCGCCTCGAAGGTGCGGGTGATCAGCTCCGGCCGGCACTGCACCAGCACCTGCAGCGAGACATCGGCGGGCACGTTGCCTTCCTCGATGCACCAGCGGGCAAAGTCGAAATCGGTCTGCGAGGCCGACGGGAAGCCGATCTCGATCTCCTTGAAGCCCATGTCGAGCAGCAGGCCGAACATGCGTGCCTTGCGCTCATGGCCCATCGGATCGATCAGCGCCTGGTTGCCGTCGCGCAAGTCGACCGAGCACCAGATCGGAGCCTTGTCGATCACTTTCGAAGGCCAGGTCCGGTCGGTGAGGCCGACGGTCGGATAGGGCTGATATTTGCGAGCCGCGTCGGGCATCCCTTTAGCCGAATCCGTGTCGGCTACCGCGGCATCGGAGCGGATTTCTTCTCGTGCGTTCATCGTCGTTTCTCCCGGCGGCTCATGGATCCACCTTCGGCGGATTGATGGCGAGCGGCGCCTTTACCAGAATTTCGTTCGCTTGATGTGATTGCCAAGGAGCATGCGCTTGCGCGGCGGTTCGACCGCCGGGCGCTCCTTCAGCGAACCCGGCGATCGCCGATAAGGCCGAGAAGAAGCAGGGTCGAAGCCAGCGCGCGCACGGTCTCGCCGGAAAAACCGGTCGGACGGGAAGCGTTGGTGGCGCGCGTGTTCATGGCTGATCTCATATAGGAGCGGCTTGTGGGAGGCAAGTGGGGCCGCATTGCGGGTAATGCTGATGACAGCGAGTTCGGCAGTGTTGGCAGCTTTTATGCCGGCAGCTTTCCACGATAGGAATTTTTTCCGACTCGGTGACCTCAGCTATGGTACATATTCGTCCATGGTGCTGATCTGCGCCAGTGACCCGCCGCACAGGCGGGTTTTTCGTTTGATGCTCCGTCAGCCAACGCGCCGAAGGCTGCGAGGGAACCCGAGTTCGGTGCCTTGGCATTGCTGGCCGGATCTTGCTGGTTATTGTCCCCACCGCACGTGCCCTTCCCCAGGCGCTGCAAATGCGCCAGACTTGGGCATCGACGGGTTGCGATGGGGTTGTCCATGAATTTCGTGTTCTTCTCGCCGCATTTTCCCGCCAACGGCGCGGATTTCTGCGACCGTTTGAAGAAGGCCGGAGCCAGGGTGCTCGGCATCGGCGACGCACCCTATGACGCACTCGACGCCAAGCTGAAGGCGGCGCTTTCAGAATATTACCGCGTCGCCGACATGGAAGACTACGATCCGGTGTTCCGGGCGGCAGGGCATTTCATCCACAAATGGGGCCGTATCGACCGTTTTGAATCGCTCAACGAACACTGGCTTGAGCTGGAAGCCAACATCCGCACCGATTTCAACATCTACGGCACCAAGCTCGATTTCGTGAAGAACCTGAAGCGCAAGAGCCGCATGCGCGCCTTCTTCCGCAAGAGTGGCGTCGACACCATCGCGCAGCGCAAATGCTCCGACCGTGCCGGGGCCATGACTTTCATCCGGCGCGTCGGCTATCCGGTGGTGGTCAAGCCCGACAGCGGTTCCGGCGCATCGAACACCTTCAAGATCTCCAACGCCAAAGAGCTCGACCAGTTCTTCCGGGACAAGCCCGAGGACGTGACCTTCGTCATGGAGCAGTTCATCGAGGGACTGGTGGTGACTTATGACGGGCTGGTCAACCGCGACGGCGAGGTGGTGCTGGCGGCCAGCCACCGCTATGACCAGAGCATCATGGAGGTGGTCAACCAGGACCGCCACATGAGCTACACCTGCTTTCCCAAGGTTAGACCGGCGATCGAGGAGGCCGGCCGCAAGATACTGAAGGCGTTCGACGTGCGCGAACGCTTCTTCCACATTGAGCTGTTCGAGACCAAGGACGACCGGGTCATCGCGCTGGAGGTCAACATGCGCCCGCCCGGCGCCTGGATGACCGATGCGATCAACTATACGTTCGACGTCGACGTCTATGCGGCATGGGCCGATATGGTGGTCAGAGATGCCGCCGGCGGCCCTTACGAGGGCAAATACTTCACCGCCTATGCCAGCCGCAAGCGACGCCTCCACTATTTGCACAGCCATGAGGACGTGCTAGCCGCGCACCGCGACAAGATCGTCCACCATCAGGCCATCGAAGAGGTTTTCAGCCGCGCCATGGGAAATTACGCCTATCAGATGCGCTCGAAAGACGAAGCAGCGCTGCGTCAGGCAGTCGCCTACATCCACGCGGAAGAGGCGTGAGGCGATGGACATTTCCTATCACAAGAATTTCTCGAGCCAGCTCGGCCGCGACATGGAATACAAGCGCTACGGCCATGCCGGCCGGCCGGTGGTGGTGTTTCCGACCTCGCAGGGCCGGTTCTACCAGTTCGAGGATTCCGGCGGGGTGGGCGCGCTGGCCGAATTCATCGACACCGGCCGCATCCAGCTGTTCACGGTCGACGGCATCGATTCGGAATCCTTCTTCGACAAGCATGCCGACGCGGCCCATCGCATCGCCCGCCACGAGGCCTATTTCCGCTATGTGCGCGAGGAGGCGCTGCCGGAGTTCCTGTCCGCAGCCGAGCAGGCCAATGGCGGCCGCAAGCTGAAGCCGCTGTTCTCGGGCGATGGGCGGCTATCACTCGTCGAACTTCGTCTTCCGCTTTCCCGAACTTGCCAGCGGCGTCATCGCGCTGTCGGGCGTCTATTCGGCGCGCGACTTCTTCGGCAAAGCGCTCGAGGGCGACATTTTCTACAACTCGCCGCTGGACTATCTGCCCGGCATCGTCGATCCCAAACTGCTGACCCGGCTGAAGGCGCTCAGGCTGATCTTCTGCTGCGGGCAGGGCGCATGGGAAGAGCGGATGCTGGTCGAGACGCGCAGGTTGGAACAGATCCTGCGCGACAAGTCCATTCCCGCCTGGGTCGATTACTGGGGTGGCGATGTCAGCCACGACTGGCCGTGGTGGCACAAGCAACTGGTCTATTTCTTCGGCCGCTGGCTGGATGAGGACCTGATGCACAGGCTCGATTGATAGCGGGGCCGTCCGCTGACTGCTACCCTTCCTGCGGCACTGCCTGGACGTCGACACTTTCACCTGAAGCCGATCCGCGACGCAGGCCAAGGAAGACGACGATGGCGGTCATGACGGTGATTGCCGCCAGCACGATCAGCAGCCTGTCGAACGCCGTCTCGTAGGCCTGGACCAGAACAGCGGCTCCGGCCTGGGGCAGATGTTGTGCTGCTTCGCCGAGGTTGCCGGTCACGAGCAGCTGGGCTGCCGCCGCCGCCTCCGTCGAAGATACCATTCCTTGTGCGGCGAGCTGCGCGGCGGTAAAGCCGGAAAGGGTCGCCATGACGATCGCCAGCGCCACGCCCTCGCAGGCGACGCGGGTGGTGTTGAAGATGCCGACCGCCATGCCGGCGCGCTCTCTCGGCACGACACTGACGGCAAGCCCGTCCATCAATCCCCAGGGCAGGGCGATGCCGACGCCGATCAGCATCAGCGGCGCCACCAGCGCACTATCGACCGGTGGTGTCAGGCTCAGCCAGACAAGCCCGGCGGCAGCGACAAGCAGGCCGACGCCGCAGATCGTGGCCGGCGCGATCCAGCGCGCCAGCTGTCCGGCGAGCATCGGCAGGATCAGCAGCGGGCCTGATAGGCAGATCATCAATTGCCCGGCCTTGATCTCGCTCATGCCCTCGATGCCGATGAAGCGGATCGGCAAAAGGACGAGCAGGACGACGAAGGCGTAAGCGGGTGCCGCAGCCAGAAACTGGACGCCGACGAAGCGGGGATAGGCAAACAGCGTGAGGTCAAGCATCGGCCGTTGTGCGCGCCGCTCGACAAAGACGAAGGCGACAAAACAGATGACAGAAGCGGCCAGAAGGGTGACGACAAGGGGATCGGCCCAGCCGCTCTGCGGGGCCTGGAGCACGCCATAGGTCAGCGACGCCAGCGCGATCGTGAAGGTGCCGGCTCCCGCCCAGTCGAGGCCAGTCGCATCCGGATCTCGCGATTCCCTGATGGTGCGCAGGCCGAGCATGGCGGCGGCAATCGCGAGTGCTGCAACCAGAAGAAAGATCGACCGCCAGCCGAATGCAGAGATAAGCAGGCCCGACGCGATCGGGCCGAAGGCGAGGCCGATGCCGAAACTGGTGCCGAGAAAGCTGAAGGCGCGCAGCCGCAATGGCCCTTCGAATTCCTGGGCGAGTGCCGAGGCGCCGCCAGCGAAGGCGGCCGCACTGCCGACACCCTGCACGGCCCGGAAAATGTCGAACCAGATGATGTCCGGCGCCAGCATCGCGCCCAGCGACGCCAGGACATAGAGGGAGAGGCCGAGGAGGAAGAGGCGCTTGCGGCCGTGATTGTCGGCCAGAGCGCCCGACGCCATCAGGGTGGCGCCGAAGGTCAGCATGAAGGCGTTTGTCACCCAGTTGAGCTCGATCGGACTGCCGCCGAGATCGGCCGCGATGCGCGACAGAGCGACGGCCGGACCGGTGAAGGTCAAGGGCATCGTCATCGCGGCAAGGCACACGGACAAGAGCACGAGCCATCTCTCGGCAGAGCCGGTTGTGGTCCTAGAAGTCATGGATTTCCCTATCTGAAACGGCACTCGCCGGTCGGCCGCGCGTTGCGGATCCGGTCGTGACGACAAGATAGGTCGTCGGCATTTCAGGAAAAATGGTGTTATATCTCCTGGTATATCGGACTGAAACGCTCGGATGGAATGACACGATGGATCGTCTCAACGGGCTCCTGGCCTTCGCCCGCACCGCCGAATTCGGCAGTTTCGTCGCTGCAGGGCGGGCCCTCGGCATCTCGGCTTCCGCCGTCGGCAAGAGCGTCGCGCGGCTCGAACAGGAGCTCGGCGTGCGGCTCCTGCAGCGCAGCACGCGGCGCATTGGCCTGACGGAAGAGGGCAAGCTGTTCAACGAGCGGGTGCGCCGCATCCTCGACGACATCGGCGATGCCGAGGCGATGCTGTCGCGGACACGGGAAACACCGCGTGGGCGGCTGCGCATATCGGCCCCGATCGTCACCTATCATCTGCTGCTGCCGGTGCTGTCGGAGTTCATGGCCCGCTATCCCGAGATCGAGCTCGACATCGATTTCAACGACCGGATCGTCGACGTCATCGACGAGGGCATCGATGTCGCGATCCGTAGCGGCGAACTGCCGGATTCGCGCCTTGTGTCGAGACCCGTTGCGCCCTTTCGCATGCTGCTGTGCGCGGCGCCCTCCTACCTGGACCGCCATGGCGCCCCCAGCGTGCCGGCTGATCTCACCAGGCATTTCGGCATAAACTTCCGCTTCCTGAACAGCGGCAGGCTGCTGGAGTGGCCATTCATAACCGGAAGCGCCGAACCGCAGATCCGCTCGATGCTGACCTGCAACAACATGGAAGCCTTGAAAGGCGCCACGCTCGCCGGCCTCGGCATAGCCTGCATGCCGGATTTCCTGGTGCGCGAGGCGCTGCACGAAGACAGGCTGCGTACCGTCCTCGACGGTCATGTCGACGGCCGTGGCCAGTTCCGGATGCTGTGGCCCTCCAATCGCCATTTGTCGCCGAAGGTGCGCGTGTTCGTCGATTTCCTTCCCGAACGCCTTGCCGCGCGGTAGGCGTTCATCGCTAAATATGAATTTTATAATCAAGTTTATGTGGAAACGCCGCAGCGGCTGTGGCATGTCGCTGACGGCGGTGGCGCTGCGGCGCTGCGGCGCTTGCCGAATTGTTGCGAAGGACTGAGCGATGGACCAACTTAGCGCGCAAACCCGGATCAGCGACGCGGCGATCAGGTTGGTGATGGATCGGCTGCGCGCAGAGCACAGCGAATTCGAGATCGACACCGGCGTCGCCGACCAATGGGAGCTTCGCCTCTACTATGGTTCGTTGAGCGCTACGCTCGATGATGAAACCGTTCTGATCCGCGTCGCGGCGACAGACGAAACCTGCCTCTCCTACATGAAGATGACGGTCGCCGGCCATGTCGCCGAACATCTCGGCACGACCAGGGGCATTCATTGGCAAGGCGACGGCGTCGACGCCGGCACGCCGGTCTTCTTCCGCGAGATCACGGTGATGTCGTCGACGCGGATTTCGGCCCATATGCAGCGCCTGCGCTTCGCCGGCAAAGATCTCGGCCGGTTTAGCCATGGCGGCCTGCACATGCGGCTGCTGCTGCCGCCGGCTGGCCGCCAGCCGGTCTGGCCGACGATGGGCGCCGACGGCCTGATTGTCTGGCCTTCGGGCGACGATGCTCTTGCCGTGCGGGTCTACACGATCCGGGCGCTGGATGCCGCAAGCGGCTGGCTCGATGTCGATTTCGTACTGCACCCCGGCCAGAACACGCCCGCCGCCACATTCGCGCAAAACGCACGGGCGGGAGATGTCATCGGTATGATCGGACCCGGCGGCGGCGACGCCCCGGTGGCGCAGACCTTGCTTCTGCTCGGCGACGACACAGCACTTCCCGCCATCGGCAGGATTTTGGAGCATCTGCCGCCATCAACACGTGCCGAGGCGCTGATCGAGGTCGATAGCCCGGATGACCGAATGGCGCTGGCGCAAGGGGACAATATCGACATCACCTGGCTTTACCGGCGCGGCCTCGAGGCCGGCACCGTGGGCCTCTTGTCGACCGCCTTGCGTGAGCGCAATCACATGGCGCTTGCCGACGGCCTGTACGTCTGGGCAAGTTGTGAATTCGGCGATTTCCGGGAGATCCGCAAGATCGTGCGCAAGCAGTGGGGTCTGCCGCGCGACCGGCACCTGGTCACCGCCTACTGGCGCCGCGACGCGCAAAGCGAGGATGAGGGCGGCGAGGAATAATCTGCGGCTTATGACCGTCTCCGGCAGCGATTTTGCCTATTGCCTGACGCTTCTCGCCACCAGCCGCGCGACGCTTGGGCCGACCAACAGCACGATCAGGAAGCGTGCCGATTGCAGCGCCATGACGAAGGAGATGTCGACGTTCTGCGCCGCGGCGGCAATGATGGCGATGCTGTCCATGCCGCCGGGGCTGGTTGCCAGATAGGCGGTCAGCGGATCGATGCCCAGGAGATGGCTGATCATGAAGGCAAGGCCGCCGCAAAAGGCGATCAACGCCACGATCGAGGCGATGATCTGCGGCAGCGCGCGCGTCGCATGGCGCAGGATCGCCCTGGTGAAATTCAGGCCGATCGACCAGCCGACCATGGCGTAACTGATTGCCAGCAGCCAGGGCGGCAATTGCATCTCAACGCCCAGGCCGAGATGGATGACGCCACCGAAGATGAAGGTGCCGAGGAAGTAGGGAGAAGGCAGCCGGCAAATCTTTCCCGACAGGCCGCCAACCAGCGCGATGCCGATGGTGGCGGCGAAGGCTTGGGCATCGATCGGCGGAAACCAGATGATGGGCGGGATTTCGATGCCCGACGTGTCGACCCACATCTTGGCAACGAGTGCTGCCGTCATCGAGACGAAGATGACGCGCAGATATTGCATGAAGGCGACGAGACGCTGGTCGGCGCCGAAGGCACCGGCCATCAGCACCATGGCGGTGGCCGCACCCGGCGACGAGCCCCAGACGGCTGTGGTGCCTGGCAGGATGCGCCAGCGGCTGATCAGCCAGCCGAGCAGGCTGGAGGCCGTGACGGTCGCCACCACGACGCCGAGAAACAGCGGCCATTCCCGGTAGAAGACCGGAAAGATGTCGGCCGAGATCGACGCCGCGACGAGGCAGCCGACGATCGCCTGGGCGGCGCCGAACAGAAGGCGCGGCACGCGCACCGTGGCGCCATTGGTGCCGGCGACGATGGCCGCCAGCATCGGCCCGATCAGCAGCGCCGCCGGCAGGGCCGCGAGTTCCAGCGCGCCGGCAAACAGGAGAGAAACAACCAGCAGGGCAAGCCACTGCCAGAGCTTGCGCATCCGCGCCATGCGTTCGAGTGTGGGCAGGTCCGGGGATGGCTGCTCGGCCAAGGAATCCATGTTCCGGTCTTAGACTCGAAGCGGGACGATGCGAACCCCCGCTTTGCCGAAAAAGGGAGTGATGCGCGATTCGCGCAGTTTACCAAGGTGTCAGAGCTTTCGGATGGGACCAGGATAACGGGCGACAAGATCGTCTATCGTTAGCAAGGTAATCCCCTCCACGGTTGCCTGGGCGACCAGGATTCGATCGAAGGGATCCTTGTGGATCGCCGGAAGTCCGTCGATGGCGAGGGCATGTTCGCTGGTGATCGGCAAGTCGTGATAGCCGTTGTCGAATAGGCCTCGCCGGAGCAAACGGGGGTCGACCTGGAAATCATCCCGTCCAAGTCCTCGTTTGATTGCGATCTCCCAAAGGCTGGCAGGACTGAACAGCAATTCGTTCTCTGGGTTCTCAATCTCGGCGAGAGCCGCAGGTGGTAGCCGATTCGGTTCGCCAGCCGCCCACAGCAGCAAATGGGTGTCGAGTAACAGTTTCAAGTTTTGACACCGAACAGTTGTTCAATCTCCTCGCCGCCCATGCGGTCGAAATCGTCGGGAACGGAGAACTGGCCGGCCATAAAACCGACCCTTCGCGCCTGCGACGAGGCCGGCTGATCGATAGGCACGACTTTGACCAATGGTTTGCCCGCCTTGGCGATGATGAACGACTCACCTTTGGCAGCTCGGTCAACGAGACGTGAAAGATTGGTCTTCGCATTGTGGATGTTCACGGTCTGCATCGCAAGTTGCTCCCATGTGGGCTTAGTCCACAGAACTTAGTCTATTTTCGGGAATATTGCAAATACGTCAGCCATTTGGGAGCGCAATCAACTAGCGAACCCTGAGGTCGAGATTGCTCACATGTGGATGCCTGCCTCACCCCGTCTTGCCGTCGGCCAGGCCGAAGCCGCCGACAGGGTGGGTCTCGACCTGAAATTCAAAGCCCGCGATGAACGGCCGCGCCTTGGCGATCGCCGCCTGGACTTCGGGAAGCTGCAGCGAGGCCTTGTGGCTTTCGGCGTCGGTCCACACTTCGGTGACCCAGATCGCGTCGGCGTCCGCGGGGTCGCGGGCGATGATGTAGTTCAGGCAACCCGGCAGGGCGCCGGTGCTGGCGCGCAGGAGGTCGATGACCGCGTCACGCTGGCCGCGCGCCGCCCGCATCTTGCCGATCAGTCCGTACATTCCGTTGTCTCCCTTTGAGGTTTTCGACAAGAGCGTGCAGATCGCCAGTATGCCGATAGCCGCTCAAGGCATCAACTGGCCGCCATTCACCTCGATCACCTGGCCGGTGATGTAGCCGCTCAGAAGATCGGAAGACAGGAACAGATAGGCGCCGACGCAATCCTGCGCCGTGCCGGCACGCCCCTGCGGAATGGTAGCGATCATGCCCTTCATCTGCTCGTCGGTCGAATAGCGCTCGTGGAACGGCGTCAGGATAGTGCCGGGCGCCACCGCGTTGACGCGGATGCCGAAGCCGATCAGTTCCTTGGCCATGCCGCGCGTCACATTGGAGACGAAGGCCTTGGCCGAGCCATAAAGCCCGGCGCCGCCGCCGGCGCCATTGCGGGCGGCAATCGAGGAGGTGTTGACGATGAAGCCGCCCTGTTTCTTCAGCCACGGGATCGCCTTGCGCGAAGCGGTCAGCACCGAACGGGCGTTGAGGTCCATCACAGCGTCGTAATGCGCCTCGGGTCTGCTCGGCATAGGGAATGCGGCCAAGCATGCCGCCGGCATTGTTGACCAGCCCGTCGAGGCGGCCGAAATATTGCGCGCTATCCTCGACGACGCGTTCGACATCGGCGGCAACGGAGAAATCGCCCTGAACGAGAAACACCTCGCCGCCCTTGTCGGCAATCGCCAGGCCGAGCTTCTCGGCGGCGTCTTGACTCGAATTGTAGTGCAGCGCCACCTTGCATTTCTGCGCTGCATAGGCCAGCGCGAGCGCCGCGCCGATGCCGGTCGACGCACCGGTGACCAGCACCGCCTTGCCGGCAAGATCGGGTATGCTGAGTGTGGTGGCTGGCACGGTTCTTCCTCCGGGACGTCTGCCTGTCCTTCGTAGGCCCTTGCCACCCCGGTGTTCAAGCCTTTGAGCAATTCAAGGAAACGTGTGAAACGGTTTCCCGGGAAAAGGAGTAGCGCTTTCCCTTGGGGAATTTGCGCCAAACAAACCGCTCTACGGGTGCAGATAGGCGTAACCTTGGCCTTGCAGTTCGGCGAGTTTGACGACACCGCCCTTGTCGGCGGCATGAAACCCGGCGAGCAGGTCGGGGAGCGAAATATCCATGCCTTGCATGGTGTTGGTGCAAGCATGAGATTCTAGCCCCTGCCGCACCAGGCCGGCGAAGCGCCCGGAAATCGCGGCCGATATTCCCTTCGACTTGAAGCTGGCCAAGGCCGGACCATGCACGACCAGCACGATGTCGACATTGCCGCCGGTGCCCTCATAGTGGTTCTTGATGTTGCCGAGCACGAAATTGACCTTGTCGGTGTCGCTCAAGTGGTAGGCGACTTTTTGCCTTGTGGGCTCGGTGGCGGATGCCTGTGCTGCCCGCAAACCGAGAAGCGTTCCGGTTCCGGCAAGAACCGCGCGAAACATGTCGCGCCGACGCATGGCATCCTCCTTCGCTTGGCGGCCCGCCGCGAATTGCGTGGCTGCGGCCGCAATACTAGCATAAATTGACGTCGCGTCCTGTCGATGCGGAGGAGAGATCACATGGCGTTCAGGGCAGGGGAATGGAAGACAGTCGCCGGCGCCGGGTTTGGCGCGGCGCTGCTTGGCTTGCTTGCCGGACCGGCCTCCGCCGACTATGCGCTGAAGCTCACCGAACTCAGTCCGAACGGCGCTGACGCCTGTTTCGGCCGCGTCTATGATGCGGGGCATCTCAAGGCGCACCCGAAGCAGAAGGTGGCCCGGATCTTCTTCTACTACGGCCATGATCCGGTCAGCCGGCCGAACGAGGAACCGACCGCGAATTCCGACACGTCCTACAATGCTTTCATCGCCACCACCGTGCGCGGCGCCAAGGCGCCTGAATGGGCCGGCGGCTGGTGCAATCACGCATCCGAGGACGGCAAGACAGGCCCGATCCATTGCGGCATGGAATGCGACCGGACGCTTGCGTCGCTGAAGGTCGATGACAAGGGTCGGCTGTTCGTCTCGGATCTGCAGCCCGACATCTATCTCGATGCCGGATCGGAAGAGGAGCTTGGCGCAGCGGAGTATGACAGGCAGGCGCTCGGCTCGGAGGACGACAATTTCCGCCTCGACCCGATGCCGGCGGCGACCTGCAAGGCCGAGTTCGCGCGCATCGATCCGATCGCCCCTGCGCTCGGGGCTCCACTGCGCGAGCGTCTGAAGCCGGACCAGGCATTCTGCTATGGGCGCGACTATGATGCAGCGCATCTCGGCTCGCACCCCGATCAGCTCACCAAGTCGATCCGGGTTTTCCGCGGCCCGGTCGAACTGGCGTCGTTTGCTTCAGGGGGCGACGCAGCCAACTGGCCTGATGGCGCCGACATTGCCGTTACCGTCACCACACGGCAGAAATCGGCCAAAGTCACGCAGACCTATTCCTGCCAGGCCGAAGCCGACCAGTGGCGCTGCGCGGCCAGTTCGAAGATGAGCGATTTCTCCTGCGACATCGCGCAGAAGGAGATTTTCCTCAAGCGTGGTGCCGATGGCACAATGATGCTGGCAAATCCCAACAGTGCACTCGCGATCGTCGACCTGTGTTCGAAGGCCGTCGACGGCAAGACGAAATCCGACGACAAGGTCTATCGGCTGCAGCCAATGCCGCAATCGGCCTGCGCGCCGTGAGCATCCAGCGTTTTCGTCATCCTATGGCGGAGCAAGGAGCGAAGCGACGCGGCGCAGACCATAGGATCCATGCCGTGACATCCGAGCGCTGCTGCGGTGCAGAATTCTGTTCCGCTGCACTCTGAGGCCAAGGTCGCGGCATGGATCCTCGGGTCTCCGCGACGGAGCTTCGCTCCTGCTCCGCCCGTGGATGACGAAGTCGAGGGGCTCTGGCTAATTTTTCAAAGACTACGGAAACCGCCTCACGCAAACGGCACGGCCGTCGTGCCCTTGGGGAGCTTGGCCTCGTCGTCGGGCTCGACATGGATGGTGACGCGCACCGAGGGGATTTCGGCCTTCAGCGCGTCCTCTATCCGGTCGCAGATGACATGGCTGGCGCCGACCGACATGTCGGCATCGACGACCAGATGAAACTCGATGAAGGTGGCGCGGCCGGCGATGCGCGTCTTGAGGTCGTGCACCTCCAGCGCGCCCTTGCAATTGGCCGAGATGACGTCGCGGATGCGCATGTGCTCCTGCGTATCGACTGCGCGGTCCATCAGGCCGTTCATCGACGAACCGATGACGTGCCAGCCCTGCCACAGGATGTTCAGCGCCACGAGAACGGCAAGCGCGGGGTCAAGGATCTGCCAGCCGGTCAGGATCGCCCCGACCAGGCCGCCGAAGACGCCGATCGAGGTCACCACGTCGGTCATGATGTGGTTGCCGTCGGCGACCAGTGCCGGTGATTTCTCAGCCCTGCCGGCGCGGATCAACGTCCAGGCCCAGAAGGCGTTGATGACTGTAGCGACGCCGTTGACGGCAAGACCTTCCCAGGGCTGTTCGAGCGGTGCCGGGGTCTGCCAGTGGCGCCAGACCTCGTTGAGGATCAAAAGGGCGGCGAGCACGATCAGCACGCCTTCCAGCACCGCCGAGAAGTACTCGGCCTTGTGATGGCCGAAAGGGTGGTCCTGGTCGGCCGGCTTGTGGCTGACCTGGATCGCCCAGAAGGCTGCAACCGAGGCAATGACGTTGACGATCGATTCCAAGGCGTCCGAGTAGAGCGCCACGGAGCCGGTGACGTACCAGGCGGCAGCCTTCAGCGCGAGCACGACAAAAGCGACGATAATCGACCAGAAGGCGAGATTGGCGATTTTGCGCTTCGCGGCCGCCTTGGCCGCGATCGCCATCGTGTTCTCGGCTTCGGCCATGATCGTCAGGCGGCCTTTTCCTTGGCCTTGCGGGGCAGGTGGGCGACGATGTTCTCGATGATGCGCATGCCGGCATTGTGGCCGAGCGTCATGATCGATTCCGGGTGGAACTGTACCGCGGCGATCGGCTCCTTGCGGTGTTCGAAGGCCATGATGATGCCGTCCTCGGTCTCGGCCGTGACGATGAAATCGTCGGGCAGGCGCACCGGATCGGCAAAGATCGAGTGGTAGCGGCCGACGGTCACTTCCTTGGGCAGGCCCGAGAAGATGATGCCGGGCTTGGAGACGCGGATGCGCGACGGCTTGCCGTGCATCGGTATGTGCAACTGCCGCAGTTCGCCGCCATAGGCCTCGGCCAGTGCCTGCAGGCCAAGGCAAACGCCGAAGATCGGCAGTTCACGCGCGCGCGCCTTCTTGATGGTTGCGGCGCAATCGAAGTCCTTCGGCGTGCCGGGGCCGGGCGACAGCACGACGAGATCGGGTTTCAGCCGGTCGAAGACTTCCTCAGGCACCGGCGAGCGAACGGTCGAGACGTTGGCGCCGGTCTGGCGGAAATAATTGGCCAGCGTGTGGACGAAACTATCCTCGTGGTCGACCAGCAGGATGTTGACGCCGTCGCCGACGCGCGCGGTGGTTCGCTCGGTGCTGGCGGAATTGCCTGTCTTGGCGTCGCGAATGGCGGAGAGCATGGCGGATGCCTTCAGTTCGGTTTCGGCTTCTTCTTCCTCGGGAATGCTGTCGAACAGCAATGTGGCGCCGGCGCGCACTTCGGCAATGCCGTCCTTGATACGGATGGTGCGCAGGGTGAGGCCGGTGTTCATGTCGCCGTTGAAATTGACCATGCCGATCGCGCCGCCATACCAGGCGCGCGGGCTTTTCTCGTTCTGCTCGATGAAGCGCATGGCCCACAATTTCGGCGCGCCGGTCACGGTGACCGCCCAGGCGTGCGACAGGAAGGCGTCGAAAGCATCCATGCCTTCGCGCAGCCGGCCTTCGATGTGGTCGACCGTGTGGATCAGACGCGAATACATTTCGATCTGCCGGCGGCCGATGACGCGCACCGAACCCGGCTCGCAGACCCGCGATTTGTCGTTGCGGTCGACGTCCGAGCACATGGTCAGCTCGGATTCGTCCTTCTTCGAGTTGAGCAGTTTCAGGATCTGCTCGGAGTCCGAAATGGCATCGTCGCCGCGCTTGATGGTGCCCGAGATCGGGCAGGTCTCGACGCGGCGGCCGTTGACGCGAACGAACATTTCGGGCGAGGCGCCGATCAGGTATTCGCCTTCGCCCAGATTGATGAAGAAGGAATAGGGCGAGGGGTTGATTGCCTTCAGCTTGCGCGAAATCTCGGATGGCTGCGTTTCGCAGCGCTCGTAGAACATCTGGCCGGGCACGACCTCGAACAGGTCGCCGCGCTTGAACGAATCCATCGCCTTGCGCACCAGATCGGCGTATTCGCCGGGTTCATGATCGCCGCGCGGCGGGATGCGGTCGGGGCTCTTGAACGGCTCGGCGATTTCGTCGCGCGGCAGCCCTTCAGTCGAAAAACCCTCGCCGGCATAGTCGTAGCGGTCAGTCCAGGCCTTGGCCGAATAATGGTCGACGACCAGGATCTCGTCGGGCAGGAAAAGCACCAGGTCGCGCTGACTCTCTTTGCGCTCGAGAGTGTGTTCGACCGGATCGAACTGGAAGGCGAGGTCGTAGCCGAAGGCGCCGTAGAGACCAAGATTGGCGTCTTCCTCGGTCTTGAACAGAGCGGTGATGGCGCGCAGTACGGTGAAGACTGAAGGGACGCGGCTGCGCTCCTCCTCGGTGAAGACACGGCCGGGCTTGGCGACATCGAGGCGGATGAGTGTCTTCGACGTCTCGGCGATGGTGACATCCGCCTGGCTGGCGAGCGCCTTGCCGATGACCGGCAGCAGCGCCTCGCCACGGCGGTTCAGCGCCTCGATGCGCATGGCACGGCCGCGCGCCGAGACGACCAGCGGCGGATCGATGATGGCGGTGTCCCAGCGCGTGTAGCGGCCGGGATATTCATAATTGGAGGAAAACACCGCACCGCGGCGCGAATTCAGGCCGTCGACATAGGCGTCAATCGCACCTGCATAGGGCCGGTCGTGGCGCGCGCGCGTGATGGTTATGCCACCCGCGGTCACGAAACTTTCCGCGCCGTTTTCCAGAACCTTCATCATCATTGCCGTCTCCATCAGCTTCTTGGGCAACGGACCCGGGAATGGCTTGGAAAAAACAAATGGCCGCCCGGACTTTCCGTTGCGGCCACCCTCTCTTTTCACGCGCACGTGTTCGAACAGGCCGCTGTCAGCAGGCCCACCACCAAATGGTCTTGATCGAACGCATGTTCATGGCGAAATCCATAGCCGCGAAAAACCGGATGCGCAACTGATTTGAAAAGCCTGCGGTGGCTGTCGCTTCTGCGCCTCATGGTACATCGCCAGAACCGGCTATGGCGCTTAGAATGTTCATCAACAGCAGGAAGACGAGAAAACAATCATGACCGAGCAGATCGAGCGTGCGCGGACGTTCCATTCCCTCCACGCCAAGGGAAACCCGATCGTTCTCTACAACGTCTGGGATCCGGGTTCGGCCAAGATCGTCGAGAAAGCGGGCGCCAAGGCGATCGCCACCGGAAGCTGGCCGGTGGCGGCCGCCTTCGGCTATGCCGACGGCGAGAAAATCCCGCTGGAGCTGGCGCTCGACAACATCAAGCGCATCGTCACTGCCGTCGACCTGCCGGTGACCATGGACCTCGAGGGTGGCTATGGTATCGCTCCGGAAGCCGTCGCCCACACTGTGACGCTTGCCTTGCAAGCAGGCGCCATAGGTTTCAATTTCGAAGATCAGATTGTCGGCGGCACTGGCCTGCACGACATTGCCGTGCAGGTGAAACGCATCGAAGCCGCGGCGGCCGCCGTCAGGGAATCGGGTATACCGGCTTTTCTCAACGCCCGGACCGACATCTTTCTCAAGGCGAAGCCGGATGCGCATGACAAGGCGCTGCTCGATCAGGCGATCGAACGGGCGCAGGCCTATGAAAAGGCCGGAGCGAGCGGCTTTTTCGCGCCGGGTCTTGGCGATGAGGGCCTCATCGAGGCGCTCTGCAAGGCAATCGCGTTGCCGGTCAACATCATCGCGCTGGCGCATGTGCCGCCGCGCCAGCGGCTGGCCGAACTCGGCGTCGCCCGCATCAGTCACGGACCGGTGCCTTACCGGCAGATGGCCGAATGGCTGGAGGCGAAGGCTAGGCAGGCCATTTCTGGCTAGGCGGTGATGCTGCATGCAACGGGTTTGGGATTGGCCGAAGCCTCGCAACTTCGTCATCCACGGGCGGAGCAGGAGCGAAGCGACGTCGCGGAGACCCGAGGATCCATGCCGCGACCTCAGTTGAAGGGCGCAGCGGAACAGAATTCTGAACGTAGCGACGCTTTGAAGTCGCGGCATGGATTCTAGGGTCTGCGCCGCGTCGCTTCGCTCCTTGCTTCGCCCTAGAATGACGAAGCTATGGAGTGCTTCGGCAAACTACGAGGCAAAGCTTTCTCAATCCTCCAGCGTACCCGACCGGGCGTCGGTGCTCTTCCTGTCGCCGACCAGCTTCAGAAGATCCTCGCCGGCGCGGATGATGCGGCGAGAGCGGCGAGTCAGGATGATGCCGTCCTGCGGTGCGAAGATTTCGGTGCGGCCATCGGCTTCGCCCGGCGCATGGACGATGGTGGCGAGGCGCGCGCCCTTGGCGACGCGGTCGCCGGGTTTCACGTCGTAGAGCACGGCACCCGCCCGAGACGCCGGCATCATGTCGATGTTCTCCAATGGCGCCACGACGCCGGTGAAGGGGCCAGCTGCAGGCAGGGCGCTATCGGCGATCACGCCGCGTGCCGCCAGCAGCCGGTAGAGCCCGTCGGCGTCAGAGGCGGCAAGGGCGCCGTCGACATCGAGGATGCCGCGATATTCGACCGTGGTGGCGACGCGGCGGTCGAGCTTGGCTACATCAGCTGGGACATTCTGGTAGGGCATGATCGAGGCGCCCTCGAAGGTGCCGTCGGTGTCCTCGCTCCACAGCACGACCGCGTCGACGCCCATGGCGGCGGCGCAATCGGCCATATCAGGCCACAGGCTGGTGTGGACGTAGAGATAGGCGAGGCCCTCGTCATCGCAGTGCAGGTCGAGCACGATGTCATGGCCGAACGACAGCTGCACCAGCCGCGTCTTCAGCCGCTGGTCGACGCTGCCAAGGGTGGTGTCGGGCAAGAGGGCTGTGTCGGGCGCGGCGAGCAGCGGAAAGCCGCGGTTGAAATTGGTGCGCGTGCCCAGATGGAAGCGGCCCTGATGCTCGCCGAAATGATATTGCGCCCGGCCGACAGGGTTGGCCCAGGGCACGACGGTGAGGTTGCCCTTGATGCGGCCTTCGGCCTCCGCCCTGGCAAGCATCGGCATCAGCGCGTCGATGGCGACGACGCCCGGCAACTCACCGGCATGGAGCGCCGCCTGCAGATAGGCCGAAGGAGCAGCCTTGTCGGAACCAGTGAAGCGGAACAGCGGGAATTCGTAGGAAACCCCTTCGCTTTCGCCGGCGATGCGCTCGATCGATTTCTGCATGACTTCCTCCATCAAGGACCAGAAGACATGCGATTTGAAGGCGCCTATGTCGATTGGTCCAGCCCGCCGCGCTATGGGCGCAAGAGACTATCAGCCGGGAGCGGGATGACCGGCGCGCGCCGGTCCAGCGCCTGCGACAGCACGGCGACGGTGACCGCCAACAAAGCGAGTGCTGCGCCGACCAGCGGCAAATTGGCATAGGAAACACCGGCGGAAAGGGCCACGCCGCCGATCCAGGCGCCGCTGGCATTGCCGACATTGAAGGCGCCCTGGTTCAGCGTGGCGGCGAGGTTCGGTCCCTCGGAGGCCGCCTCGACGACCCGGATCTGCAGCGGCGGCACGACGACGAAGATGAGCAGGCCCCACAGGAAGACGATGCCGACGGCAACGCTGGCGATTGCGCCGAACTGCCTGAAGCCAACGAAAAGCAGGGCCATCAGCAGCAGCGTGCCGATCACTGTCGGCATCAGTTTCCAGTCGGCCAGTCTGCCGCCGATAATGTTGCCGATGGTCATGCCCGCGCCGAACAGCAGCAGAACCCACGTGACTGCGGAGGTCGACAAGCCCGATACCTCGGTGAGGTAGGGCTTGATGTAGGTGAAGACGGTGAACAGGCTTGCGGAAGTCAGCGCCGCGATCAGCATGGCCAGCCAGACCTGCAGCTTGACCAGCACGCGCAGCTCGCCGCGCAGGCCGCCACCGCTTGGCTGGGCGACATCGGACGGCACCAGCCAGGCGATCGCTGCCACCGAGATCAGGCCGATACCGACCACGGCAACGAAGGTGGAGCGCCAGCCGAATGCTTCGCCAAGTGCGGTTCCGGCGGGAACACCCAGGATGTTGGACAGCGTCAGCCCGGCGAACATCAGCGCGATGGCGCTGGCCCGTTTGTTGCGCGGCACCAGACTGGCGGCAACGACCGAGCCGATGCCGAAGAAGGCGCCATGGCCGAAAGCGGTGAAAACGCGCGCGGCCATCAGCGTCCAGTAGTTGGGCGAGATGGCGCAAAACAGATTGCCGACGACGAACAGCACGGCCAGCCCGACCAGCACCGGCTTGCGCGGCAAATGCGCGGTGGCCATGGCGATGATCGGGGCGCCGAAGACGACGCCCAGCGCATATCCTGTGACCAGCAGGCCCGCAGATGGGATCGACACGCCGAGGTCGGCGGCGACCTCGGGCAGCAAGCCCATGATGACGAATTCGGTGGTGCCGATGCAGAAGGACGCAATGGCAAGCGCAAGGATCGGCAAGGGCATGGTGCGTCCAGACTGAATCGGTTCAATTTCGACACTGCGCGAGGACCCATTCCGCGCGCAACACACATTGCTGCAACGCAGCAATGCAGAAAGCGTAGAGCAATCGAAAACGGAGCACTCGAGCGCCCGTTCTGCGGATCATCCGTGGAGGTAGAACAGCAATTCCGGGATCATGGCGCCCTCGGCAAGGCATAAGCGACGATGTAGTCGCCGCGATCGGGTGACTGGCGCGCCCCTCCGGCCGAGACGACGACGAACTGACGGCCGCTTTCGGGCGAAGTGTAGGTGATCGGCGTCGCCTGCGCGCCGACCGGCAGGCGGCCCTTCCACAGCTCCTCGCCGGTGGCGACGTCGATGGCGCGCAGATAATAGTCCTGCGTGCCGGCATAGAAGACGAGACCGCCCGCCGTCGTCACCGGACCGCCGAGCGACGGCATGCCGACCGGGATCTGCAGGCCGGTCTTCATGCCAAGTGGGCCTGTATCCTGCAGCGTGCCGGCCGGAACCTGCCAGACGAGCTGGCGCGACTTCAGGTCGATGGCGCTGATCGTGCCATAGGGCGGCTGATGGCAGGGCACGCCCAAAGGCGACATGAAGCCGTTCTTGAGCGCACCATAGGGCGTGCCGAGCTGGGTGCCGAGACCATCATGCGCCGCCGAGGGTCCGTAATTGTCGGCCTCGGCGCGCGGCAGCAGGACTACGAATTGCGGCATGCGGATGTCGTTGACGACCAGGTAGCCATTGGCCTCGTCGATCGAGGCGCTGCCCCAGTTCATGCCGCCATAATAGCCGGGAAATTGCAGCGAGCGCGTCAAGCCGGGAGGCGTGAATTCGCCCTCGTAGCGCAGCTTCTTGAAGCCGATACGGCAAAAGAGCTGGTCGAGCGGGGTGGCACCCCACATGCTTGCCTCGGTGAACGGCTTGTCGCCGATCGAAGGCATGCCGACCGAATAGGGCTGGGTCGGCGACAGGAAGTCCTCCTTGGCACCGCCGTCCTGTGGCACCGGCTTTTCCTGCACCTCGGCGATCGGCTTGCCGTCGCGGCGGTCGAGCATGAAGATCTGGCCGCGCTTGGTCACCTGGATCAGCGCCGGCACCTTGCCGCCCTTGCCGTCCGGCACATCATACAGCGCCGGCTGCGAGGGAAGGTCGTAGTCCCAGAGGTCGTGATGCACGGTCTGGAATTTCCAGCGCTCGCGGCCGGTGGCGATGTCGAGCGCCACGACCGAAGCGGTGTAGTCTTCCGCCGCCTTGCTGCGTTCGGCGCCGAAGAAGTCCGGCGTGGCGTTGCCGGTCGGCAGATAGACGAGACCGAGCGAGTCGTCATAGCTCGGCGTCGACCAGACGTTGGGCGTGCCGCGCGTATAGCTCTGGCCTTCGGGCGGCAGCTTGGTGATATCAGGATTGCCGAGATCCCATGCCCACATCAACTCGCCTGTCTTGGCGCTGAACGCACGAACGGCGCCGGAAGGCTCGCCAGTCTCGACATTGTCCCAGACCCAGCCGCCGATCATGATGAGATCGCGCATGACGGTCGGAGCCGAGGTCTGGAAATAGAAGCCGGGCTTGACCTCGCCCATGCCTTGCTTGAGGTCGACGGTGCCGCCCTGACCGAAATCCGGGCAGGGCTGGCCGGTCTTGGCGTCGATCTCGATCAGCCGCGCGTCGATGGTGGTCATGACGATGCGTCCGGCGCAGGCAGCCGCGTTGACACCAGCCGCTGGCGCGGTGGCGTCGGCCGTGGGCTCGTAGTAGCTGACGCCACGGCAGCGCTGCCACAGCGGCGCCGAGGCTTTCGGGTCGAACTTCCAGCGCGGCTCGCCGGTCTCGGCGTTGAGCGCGTTGATGACATTTTTCGAAGAGCAGGTGTAGACCGTGTCGCCGACCTGCAGCGGCGTGTTCTGGTCCTCGGCGCCCTTGACCGGGACATCACCGGTGCGGAAGGTCCAGGCGACCTTCAAATCCTTGACATTGTCCCTGGTGATCTGGTCGATCGGCGCATAGCGCGTGCCGGCCGGCGTGCGGCCATAGTGGCGCCAGTCGGTGCTGGAGGCTGCCGCGGCCGGCGTCGGCGCTTCGGTTGCGGCGACCGTGTTGCGGATCACGCCATGCGGCTGGAAGGCATAGGCGGCGGTGGCGATCAGGCCGATCACGAGAACACCGGCAAGGGCGAAGGGGGCCCGCTTGCCACTGCGCGATGACGGGAACAGCGGCGCCAGCAGAAGAGCGATCGCGGTGAGCACAGCCGGGGCCACCAGTCTCGGCACCAGCGGCCAGAAATTGAGGCCGGCCTCCCAGAGCGCCCATGGAACCGTGGCGACGAAAATGAGAATGTACAGCCAGAAACCCGCGCGCCGACGCAAGGCAAAGAGGAAGCCGGAAACGATGATGCCGGCACCGGCGAGCGCGTAATACCAGGAGCCGCCGAGGCCGATAAGCTGAACACCGCCATAGAGCAGCGGCAGGCCGATGATCATCAGCACCATGCCGAAAAGCACGAGCAGCCAGACGCCGCCGGATGTGTTGGTATCTTGGTCTGACATGTCGATCCTCACGCTTGCCCGGATGGCGGGGTCTCGTGGTCGCGGCGGCCAAGAAAAGGCCGAGGGCGATCAATGGAGGCCGGCTTCCGGTTTCGGCGACGGGGGCTTCGCCAGGGAAAATAATTTATCGCAACCTAATAGATAGCATGTTATCTTTTCCGCTATGCCCAAGCAAGACCCGGATCGAGCCAGGTTTGGCCAACTCGTTATATCAGTCGCCAGGCTGTGGCGGCGCGCGGCCGACAAGGCGTTGGACGACTGCGGCCTGTCGCACGCCACCGCCATGCCGCTGGTGATGCTGTCGCGGCTCGGCGACAATCTCCGCCAGGGCGTGCTTGCCGATCATCTCGGTTTCGAGGGGCCTTCGCTGGTCCGCATCGTCGACCTGCTGGTCGAAGAGGGTCTGGTGACGCGTGCCGAGGACGCCGCCGACAGGCGGGCGAAAATCCTGTCGCTGACCGATGCCGGGCGAAAGCGGGTGACCGAGATCGAGCGCCTGCTGTCGGTGCTGCGGGCCGATCTGCTCAAGGACGTTGGCGAGAGCGAATTGAAAGGGGCCGTGCTTTTGCTGAGCCGGCTGGAGACGAAATTGACCGGGCTCGGTTGATCGGGGCCGGAAGCCGGGTCTCAAGCCAGCGGCTTCAGTTCCTGGGCGATCGTGGGCAGCAGTTCCGAGACATTCGGGTGGATATGCACGGCACGCGCGAGCGTGTCGACGGGCGCCTTGGCGTACATCAGGTCGAGCACGCAATGGATAGCCTCGTCGCCGCCGGGGCCGAGCACCGAGCAGCCGAGGATCTCCCTGGTGTCGGCATCGACCAGGATCTTCATGAAACCCTGCGTCTCGCCCTTTTCGATAGCGCGGCCGACGCGGGTCATCGGCCGCTGGCCGACCAGCGCGCGACGGCCGGATTTCTTCACCGCGGCCTCGGTCATGCCGCAGCGGCCGAGCGGCGGGTCGATATAGAGCGCATAGGCTTCGATGCGGTCGCTCACCTTGCGCGGGTCGTTGTCGAGCAGGTTGGCGGCGACGATCTCGTAGTCATTGTAGGAGGTGTGGGTGAAGGCACCCTTGCCGTTGCAGTCGCCCATCGCCCAGATGCCGGGCACGCTGGTCCGCAACTGGTCGTCGACAATGACGAAGCCGCGCTTGTCGACCTCGACGCCGGCCTTTTCCAGCCCGAGGTCGTCGGTGTTGGGCGTCCGTCCCAGCGCCAGCAGCAGATGCGAGCCGACCGCAGGCGGCGTGCCGGCGGAAAAGGTCACGGCGACGTCCTCGCCCTGTTTCGCGAAGCTGATGTCGTCTGCGCCGACATGGACTGTAATGTCTTCGTTTTCGAGGATCGACAGGATGGCGGCCGAAACGTCCTCGTCCTCGCGGCCGGTCAGGCGCGGGCTCTTCTCGATGACGGTGACTTCGCTGCCGAAGCGGCGGAACATCTGCGCGAATTCGAGCGAGATGTAGCTGCCGCCGACGACGATGAGATGGCGCGGCAGCACGTCGAGATCCATCATCGAGGAATTGGTCAGGTAGTCGATGTCGTGTATGCCGGGCAGGTCGGGCACCGAGGCGCGGCCGCCGGTGTTGAGGAAGATATTTTCGGCGGTCAGCAGATCGTCGCCGACGCGCACCGTGTTGGCGGATTCGAAACGCGCATGGCCGCGATAGAGGGTGCACTTGTCCATGCCGGCAATCCAGGTCTCGAGATTGGTGCGAGCGTCGATCGTCACCTTGTCCTTGCGCGCCTTGATCCTGGCATAGTCGACGCCGATGGGGCCACTGAGCGTCACGCCGTAGTCGGCGGCGCGGCGCGCCAGATGCGCGGCATAGGCGCTGGCGACCATGGTCTTGGTCGGCATGCAGCCGGTATTGACGCAGGTGCCGCCGACCAGCTTGCGCTCGATCAGCGCGACGCTCCTGCCGGCGGCCGTCAGCCGGCCGGCCAGCGGAGGGCCAGCCTGTCCGGCACCGATGATGATGGCGTCGAAGGTTTTCGTCGTCATGCCACCGCAGCCACGATCAGCAGACCGCCGATGATCGCCACCGCGTCCTCGATGAAGGCGGCGGGCGGATCCTTGCCGAAGGCGGCTGCGAGCCGGCCGCGAGCTTCAGCGCCGCCCAGCGTGCCGATGACAGCGCCGATGGCGCCGGCAATCAAGCCGCCGATGGTGGCGCCGCCTGTCGCGCCGATCACCGCGCCGGTGAAGGCGCCCATGACGATGCGGGCGCCGAATTGCTGCGGCACTTTACGGCTCGGCGTCGACGGCAACTGGTCGGTGACCAGTTCGACGATGGCCAGGATGGTGAAGATGCCGACAGCCGCCCAGTGACTGATGAAGCTCGCCCAGGTGCCGGCAACTGGCAGCCAGCCGAGATACGCGCCCCAGGCAACGGCAGCCGGCGCTGTCATGGCGCGAAGACCGGCAATGACGCCGATCAGAAGTGCGAGAACATACAGCATGGTCGATCCCCCTCGATCACCGGGCCAGGACGGCCTTTGAGACGGCAGGCTACCATAGGTCCAATATTTGACCAGTACTTGCATCGGCGCTTTTCTGTTGGCCGCACTTGTGCTTTGCAAGGACGTGAACTGGAGACCGCGTCATGGCCGAAAGCGAGCGCGTGAAGATGGCGGCCGGCGAATGGTACACCTGCCTCGATGATGAGCTGGAGTCCTTGCGTGTTGTCGCGCGTGACGCGGTGTTCGAGCACAATTGCCTGCCGCCGCGGCAGCGCGGCAATCTCGGGCCGGGCTTGAAAACTTTGCTCGGCAACGCCGGTGAGGGCGCCCGCATCGAGGCGCCGTTCCACTGCGCCTATGGCTTCAACATCTTTCTCGGCGACGGCGTCTTTCTCAATGCCGGCTGCACCATCCTCGACACAGCGAGTGTGCGCATCGGCAAGGGAACGCTGCTCGGTCCCAATGTGCAGATCTATTGCGCCGAGCATCACAAGGAGGTCGCTGGGCGGCAAGCTGGACTGGAGATCGCCAAGCCGGTCGAGATCGGCGCCAATGCCTGGATCGGCGGCTCAGCCGTCATCCTTGGCGGCGTCAGCATTGGTGAAGGTGCTATCGTCGGTGCGGGGGCGGTGGTGACGCGCGACGTGGCTGCGAACACCACGGTGCTCGGCAATCCGGCACATCGGGTCAAGCGGGATTGAATGGATCAGTGCGACAGCGCCATGCGCTCGTCCTGACCGGCCCGCCTGGAGAATTCGCGCCGATATTGCGCCGGCGATGTTCTGAGCCTTGCGGCGAAATGCTGGCGCAGCGAGGTGGCGCTGCCGAAGCCGGCTTCGAACGCCACCAGGTCCATCGATTTCTCTGTCGCCTCCAGCAACCGTTGAGCCAGTTCTATCCGTTGGCTGGTCAGCCAATCGCCGAAACTGGTGCCGATCGATTTCAGAAAGCGGCGGGTAAAGGTGCGCCTTGTCAGGCCGGCGGCTTCGGCAACGGTGTCCAGGCTATGTGTTTCGCCGAGCGTCGTGCGAACCGCGTCGAGGGCCTGGGTGAACCGGTCGGCGTCCGCGCTTCTTTCCACCGGATGCTCGATGAATTGCGCCTGCCCGCCCTGCCGATGCGGAGAAAGAACGATCTGGCGGGCGAGCCGCAGTGCCGCTTCCGCGCCGTAGCGGGCGCGCACGATGTGGAGACAGCAGTCGAGGCCGGCGGCGACGCCGGCCGAGGTCACGATGTCGCCATTGTCGACATCGAGCACCGACGCGTCGACGGCGACGTCGGGATGGAGTTTCTGCAACTGTTCGGAATAGGCCCAGTGCGTCGCGGCACGACGGCCCGAAAGCAGCCCGGCCGCGGCAATGGCGAAGGTTCCGAGGCACAGGCCGACGATCAAGGCGCCGCGTTGGTGCGCCCGGCGCAATGCCTCCATCAGCGGCGGCGATGCCGGCTCGCCGAGATGATGCCAGCTTGGAATGATGACGATATCGGCGCCGTCGAGGCCTTCGAGCCCATGCGGCGCGGCAATTGTCAGTCCGGCCTCGGTGTGGATCGGGCCGGGCTTGACCGCGCAGATGCGGAAGTCGAAGCGCGGCAGGCCAAGCGCCGTCCTGTCCTCGCCGAAGACCAGGCACGGTACGGAAAGATGGAACGGGCTGATGCCGTCGAAGGCGAGGACGGCAATGATCGGGTCGGGCACGGGTGCTTCCGGCGGTTGAATACGGATTGTCCCAATTCTTTCGAATGATGTCAATCGGGCCACTTTCGGCTGTCGAGGAGTCCGCCTATTTTCCACCCATCGCATCCAAGCCGGAAGGAAAACCCCATGTCTGACTCAGCCAACACCACGCCGCGCCGGGCGCTGATCGTCGTCGATGTGCAGAACGATTATGATGGCGGCAATCTGGCCATCCAGCATCCGCCATTCCGCGACAGCGTCGTCCATGTGGCACGCGCCATGGACGCGGCGGCAGCGGCCGGCATCAAGGTGGTGGTCGTCAAGCAGATGGCACCGGAGACATCGCCGATCTTTGCCAGGGGAAGCCATGGCGGCGAACTGCATCCCGAAATCGCCAGGCGTGAGCGCGACCATTATGTCGAAAAGAGCCTGCCATCCGCCTTCACCGGCACTGATCTGGAAGACTGGCTGCGCGCCAATGCCATCGATACGATCACGGTGGTCGGCTACATGACGCATAACTGCGACCTGTCGACCATCATCCACGCCGTGCATATGGGCCTTGCCGTCGAGTTCCTGTCCGATGCGACCGGCTCGGTGCCTTACGCCAACAGCGCCGGCTACGCCTCGGCCGAGGAGATCCACCGCGTGGTGACAATCATCCTGCAGTCGCGCTTCGCCGCCGTGCTCAAGACCGCCGAATGGGTCGACTGCCTGAAGACAGGCGCGCCGCCGGAACGCGACACGATTTTCGGCTCCAACCAGCGGGCGCTATCGCGCAGCGCTGCGTAGGACTATCCGAAAACAGAAGGGCGCCGCAGCGATGCGGCGCCCTTTTTGTCGAGACTGTGAGGCTTAGAACAGGCCTTCGATCTGGCCGGCCTCGTTGAGGAAGATCTTTTCCGAGGACGGCGCCCTGGGCAGGCCGGGCATGGTCATGACCTCGCCGCAGATGATGACGACGAAGCCGGCACCGGCCGAAAGCCTGACCTCGCGCACCGGCACGGTATGGCCGGTCGGCGCGCCACGCAGGTTCGGGTCGGTCGAGAAGGAATACTGGGTCTTGGCCATGCACACTGGCAGGTGGCCGTAGCCGGCGTCTTCCCAAGCCTTCAACTGGTCGCGCACCGACTTGTCGGCGATCGCTTCCGAGCCGCGATAGATGCGCTGGACGATGGTGTTGATCTTCTCGAACAGCGGCATGGCATCGGGATAGAGCGGCGCGAACTGCGAAGCACCGGATTCGGCCAGTGCCACCACCTTGTTGGCGAGATCCTCGATCCCGGCCGAGCCGTGCGCCCAGTGCTTGCACAGGATCGCTTCTTCGCCCATCGAGGCGACATAGTCCTTCATCGCCTGGATTTCGGCGTCGGTGTCGGAATAGAAATGGTTGATGGCAACCACCGCCGGGACGCCGAACTGCCGGATGTTCTCGATGTGGCGGCCAAGGTTGGCGCAGCCCTTCTTCACCGCTTCGACGTTTTCATTGCCGAGGTCTTCCTTCTTGACGCCGCCATTCATCTTCATGGCGCGCACGGTGGCGACGATGACGGCGGCCGCCGGCTTCAGGCCCGCCTTGCGGCACTTGATGTCGAAGAACTTTTCCGCGCCAAGGTCGGCGCCAAAGCCGGCTTCGGTGACGACATAGTCGGCGAGCTTGAGCGCCGTCGTGGTGGCGACGACCGAGTTGCAGCCATGCGCGATGTTGGCGAACGGGCCGCCATGCACGAAGGCCGGGTTGTTCTCCAGCGTCTGCACCAGGTTCGGCTGCATGGCGTCCTTCAGCAGAACGGCCATGGCGCCATCGGCCTTGAGGTCGCGGGCATAGACCGCCGACTTGTCGCGGCGGTAGGCGACGATGATGTCGCCGAGGCGCTTTTCAAGGTCCTTCAGGTCGGTGGACAGGCACAGGATGGCCATCACTTCCGAGGCGACGGTGATGTCGAAGCCGCCCTCGCGCGGAAAACCGTTGGCGACGCCGCCGAGCGAGCAGATGATCTCGCGCAGCGCACGGTCGTTCATGTCCATGACGCGGCGCCAGACGACGCGGCGGGTGTCGATGCCGAGCTCATTGCCCCAGTAGATGTGGTTGTCGATCAGCGCCGAAAGCAGATTGTGCGCCGTGGTGATGGCATGGAAGTCGCCGGTGAAATGGAGGTTCATGTCCTCCATCGGCACGACCTGCGCGTAGCCGCCGCCGGCGGCACCGCCCTTGACGCCGAAGTTCGGGCCCAGCGAGGCCTCGCGGATGCAGACGATCGCCTTCTTGCCGATGCGGTTCAGGCCGTCGCCGAGACCGACCGTGGTCGTGGTCTTGCCTTCGCCGGCCGGCGTCGGGTTGATGGCGGTGACGAGGATCAGCTTGCCGTCCTTGTTGCCCTTCACCGATTTGATGAATTCAGCTGAGATCTTGGCCTTGTCGTGGCCATAGGGCAGCAGATGTTCGGTCGGGATGCCGATCTTCTGGCCGATCTCCTGGATCTGCTTTTTCCTGGCGCCGCGCGCGATCTCGATGTCGGACTTCACTTCGGCCATGACGGCTTTCCTCTGGATTGGACGATGGAGGGGACGGGTTGATCTTACTCGCAGGCAGGTTGGATCCGGGCGCGGGCATGTTCTAACCCTGTCGCTGCCGCGGCGTCAACTTTCATGCAACTATGTTTCCTATAGAGAAAATTCCTCTGCGGACCGGCCGACCTGTCATCGGTTCTTCCTGGCTCCGTTGCCGCGCCGTATAGAAGCCAGAGGACACGCCGCGCCGCCGTCTCAAAACAGCCGCACAATGCACGGAATGCGACAGAGGCGACGGCGCAAATTCGCCATCGCCTGGTCCCTAATGGAACAGCGCTACTGCGTCAGAACGTTGCTGATTTCGACCATGTTGGAGCGCACCCTGAGCACATAGAAGCCCATCGTCGTCAGATGCGTCGGCAACAGCCAGCCATCCTCGCGGCCATTAGCGATGATGAAAGGCTGGATCTTCAGCGCCGAAACGAACTGCGAGTCCATCGTGTCCCACAGGTTCTGCAGATGCTTTTCCTTGATGACGTCCTCGAAGTCGGCCTGGGCACCCTTCATAAGGCCGTAATAGCCGTAGAGCTGGCCATAGGCGAACCAGTAGCGGTCGTCGGCGCGGAAGTCGAACCAGCCATTGTTGTGGTTCTCGGCGCGTTCCTTGAGGATCGCCGAAGTCGAGCCGATGTCGGACGAGATGCGGTCGATATATTGCTTCAGATTGTCGGCGCGGGCGTCGAATGTCGCCTGGCAGGTGGCAAGGCGAGCGTTGAAGGAACGCAACATGCGCACGGCATCGCGATAATAGCTCGGTGTCGGCGTCTTGGGGCCGAACGGGTTCAGGCCGAAATACCAGGTCTCCTCGTCGAACTGCAGGTTGCCGCGGGCATTCTGCAGATCGCTGTCGATCTGCGAGGTGGTGCGGACTCGACCGAGATTGTCAGCGAGTTCGGTCGCGGTGCGCCGCACCGCCTGGTTGATGCCGCGCTGGAAGGAGGCCTTGTTGTCCATCCACGGCGTGTTGTCCCAGTCGATGCCGAACAGGCCAAGCTTGTAGAGGATCATCGACGAGATCCAGGCATTCTGGTTGACGTTGAAGTCGGTCAGGTCGGCGGCGATCTGGGCAATGCCGGAGTTGCCGCAGGTCTTGGCGGTGTCGGTGCCGGCGCCGGCGGAGACCTGTTCGCCGGCGGAGACATTGCGCTTCTCGAACGTGTAGGTGTCGGGATAGTTCGGGTTGAAATTGTTCCACCACTGGGTGGCGTAGAAGAAATTGGCGTAGAGGCCGATCAGCACCAGCAGGGCAAGGCCGACCGCCGCCTTGAGGATCCAGCCGCGCTGCGTGTACCAGCGTCCGGCCCACAGGAAGGGCCACAGGATGACGCCGATCAAAAGGCCGATGCCGCGGCCAATCCGCTGGAAAATGCGGGTGAAGAAATTCACGATCGGATCGAGCATGGCTGTGTCACCCCCTCAAAGCATGACGCCAAAAAGTTGCAGGCCTTTTGGATAACATCATGCGCCAAAACAAGAAGTTAGAACGACATAACGATTCATTTCGTTCTAAAGCGCGTCGCGTCGAAACGGATTCATGCGACGCGCTTTAGGTCTTTAGTTTATGCATGTCGTTCTCCCAAAACCGAGGTCACTTTTGGGCGACATGCATTAAGTCAGTCAGGCCGTAGAGGCGTGTGCGAAACGCCACCTTGTCCTTCAAATATGTGGTTTTGAGAACGTCCACAACATGCGATCGCCACGCGTCGCTGAAGCCGCCATAGTCCTCATAAAAGCCGTCCTTGTTGAAGATGTAGCGCGAGACGAAGTCCGACGGTACGAAATCCGAGATCAGCCGGTTGGTCAGCCAGGCGTCGGGGTGGTCAGGCTTGGCGCGGATGACAAGGAAACGTTGCTGCGGGAAGACATCCTCGATCTTGAGGTGGCCGAGTTGGGCGATCTCGCGCTTGGCGGCGTTGAGGAACGGAAAATTGCCGTCTCTGGTGATCAGGTCGGCATGGCTCTGGATCCAGGTCTGTAGCCAGACCTTGTCGACATCGGTCAAATTGCGGTTCGGCTCGGCATCGCGGATCAGCGCGCGCACCACCATCTCGGCCCGGTGCTCGAGATAGCCCGAAGCCTCGACCCAGGAGGCACGCGGCAGCTCGATGCGGCCGGTGGTGGCGAGGAACTTGAACACCTTGTCGGCGTCGTTGATCGAGAGATAGCTGACCTGCCACGGCCGCGAGCGGCGGAAACCGGGGGCGGCCGGATCGCTGATCACCGTCGTTATATCAGGGTCGACGAACACGTAGAGGCCGCCGAAGTGACTGGTCCAGTAGGCATTGTGGCGGAAGATCACCTGGTCGGGCACCAGCGCGTTCTCGCGGATGTCGCCGCAGATCTTGGCAAGCTCCACCATCCGGTTCAGCATGGCGCTGTCGCGCCAGGCATCGGGCTCCTGCTTCAGCCGGTCCACGAGCTTGCCGAGTTCGGCGGCCTTGCCCAGCACATCCTCGGCCGACAGCACCTTGAATTCGACCTGGCTGATCGACAGCAAATCCTCGATGTCGTTGACCTTGGGAATGGAATCCTCGATCTCGCCGTAGATGACGTCCTTGATCGTCAGCGCATCGATGGCGCGCCGGTTCCTGGACATGAACTCGAACATCAGTTGCGAGGTGTTGGAGAAGGCGGTGTGCACCACCGGCAGGTCGATCTGCGACGGCGTCAGGATGATGAAACGGCGGTTGACCTCGTTGGGATCGAGATAGTCATAATCATCGCATTCCTCGGCCACTTCAGGCGAGAAGCCGGTGCGGTCGATCTGGAAGCTCTTCAGCTTGGTCGGCTTCAAGCCGAACGCGGCGAGCGCTTTGTTGTAGCGCTGGATCAGATGCGGCTCGTCGACCGTCAGCAACCGGCCGTAGATCAGCTCATTGTCGCGCAGAAGATCGGGCTTCTTGGTGGTCATGTGGAAGGCTCCGAGGAGCTTTGCTTAGAGGGACGAAGCGCCAACGCTGACGCCCCCCTCTCCCCGTTCTTCACGGGGAGAGGGTAAGGGTGAGGGGCGGCGCTAACGGTCAAGAACATGCCTCCCCATAGCCTTTGGCGGCAACAAATCGAAGCTCATGCGTTTCGATATGGCGTTCAAGACGTCCCCCGATCGCGGCCAGTATGGTGTCAAGCACAGCTTCCCGATCCTTCAAGACGTCGACATTCCAGAAGCGGAGGACTGACCAATCATTTGAAACCATGAAGCGATCCCTGGCCTGATCATACTTGTTGCCGGCATGCTGACTGCCATCGACTTCGATAACTAGCTGGCACTCCCTGCAGGCAAAATCGGCAAAGTAGCTGCCTATCGGAAACTGCCGCACGAATTTATGGCCGTTCAGTCTGCGGTCACGCAATTCGAGCCAAAGGGCGTTTTCAGCATCATTGTCCGACTGACGCAGACGTCTCGCTCGACCCGTTGTCTCGATTTCTGGTCCACGCATGCGCTGCCCCTCACCCTTACCCTCTCCCCGTGAAGAACGGGGAGAGGGGGGCGTCAGCGTTGGAGCCTTGTTCTTCGGCGCCGCGATTGCAACCTGTCCACTGATGGCGAGGATTCTCAAACGGAACGTCACGCATTCCACAGCCCCTTCTTCTTCATCTCCTCCATCTCGCGCGCGGCCCGTTCGCGCAGGCGGGCGTCGCGCAGCAGCTTTTGGACGGCGGAGTCGTCGGACTTGTCGGAGTAGCGGAACTCCGAGTCGGCGTAGCGGTTGATCTCCTGCATGACCATGTCCATCGAGAACGGCCCGCGCAGTTCCTCGATCATCGCTTTCTTCTCGTCGTAGCCCTTGTGCATGAAGACTTCCGGCTTCTCGAACCAGTCGTCGGGAAGCTCGATGTCCATGGCGCGCATCTTGATGGCGTCGGTGACGTTCTTGATGGCACGGCCGGTGAAGCGCGGCTCGGCATCCTTGATCAGGTGCAGATAGGTGCCGATATCGGCCATCGATTTCGGCGCGCCGTTCTCCCTCATGTAGCGCTCGTAGACCTTGATCAGACCGTCTTCCCGCGGCTTCTCGTGTTCCTCATAGGCCTCGGTCACGGCGCGCTGGATTTCCTGCGCGGCGTAGAGATTGTGGTCGCCGAGCGGGATCTTGTGGTTCTTGCCGGCAAGCAGCACGAAGATGTCGATGTAGTCGTCGCGCGACTGCGGTCCATCGACCAGCCAGCGGGCGCCGGCGCGCTGGCGCAGCGCGTCGTCGACATTTTCGGGATAGTTGGAGAACATGCCGAACGAGCAGTTGCCGCGCACCACGGTGGCGGCGCCGGCGAAGGCATCCATCAAAACGCCGGTGATTTCCTGCTGGCCGGCCGATGCCCGGTCATCCGAGCGCCTGGCGGCCACCTGGTCGATGTCGTCGACGGTGCCGAAGCCGATGACGCGCGGGTTCAGCACATTGTTGATGAACTGGCGGCAGTTCTGGCCCGACTTGCCCTGATAGGACGAGATCTGGTCGACGCCGAAATTCTCATAGGCGAAGGGATAGCCGGCGACCTGGCAGTAGCCGTTGACCAGGCCGGCGATCATCTGGATCAGCGTCGTCTTGCCGGTGCCGGGCGCGCCGTCGCCGATGAAGGTGAACAGGAAGCCGCCGAGTTCGACGAACGGATTGAGTTCGCGCTCGAAGTCGTAGGCCATCAGCATCTTGGCGAGCTTGACCGACTGGTATTTGGCGATGTGGTTGCCGACGACCTCTTCCGGCTTCTTGAATGTCATCACCAGCGGTTTTGAACGCTTGCCCGGCGCGACGTCGAAACCATCGAGGGTGAAATCGTCGGCATCGATACGGATATGCGCGTTCTCGAACGGGCCGATGCCGTCGAAGCGGCCCTTGCGCGCCAGAAGCCCGTCGATGGCGACGCGGGCAAAGGCACGCGCTCTGGTCATCAAATCGGCGTCGTCGGACGAGCCTGAGATCGCCTTGTCGAGGCCGGCGAGGATCGACTTCACTGCATCCTGCGGCGTGTCGAACAGGAAGTCCGGCTCGGGACTGTCGTTGGGCGCCTCGCCGTCGCTGTCGATCAGCTGGAACAGGTAGGAGGCGAGGCTGAAGGCCGAAATGTAAGCCGAGGCCGACAGAAGCTTCTTGAAGGTAGACGCCTCGTCGCCTTCGAGCGGCGCGCGGGTGTTCTTGGCCTGCAGACTTTCAAGGTCCGAGCCCTCGGCAAAGACGTCCGATATTGCCAGCGCGATCGCCGTGCCGCGCCGGGCGCGAAACAGGAGCGTGTGCTGCGGGATGGTCAGCAGCTGATCATCGGGATGAACGGCGCCGACGGTCTTCGACAGCTCGACCTCGCGCGTGCGCCGCACCGAACCGACCGAGACGGTCGAGACGAAGCGGCGGTTGGTTCCGGCAAGTGCTGTGCCGGAGGAGCTAGACGGGTCCTCCAGCACGACGACACGGGTGATGAAGCTCTGCGCGGTAGCGCGGTGCTTCTCGATGGCGGCTTCCGGGATGGTGGTCAGGCCGGTATCCATGAAGGGTGCTCCGTGGTGTGACGGTCAGACGTCTGAGATGACCTGTCCGTTGGACAGGATGTGAACCTTGTAGCCGGCAAAGACCTTTTGCGCCTCGCCGGCGGCGTAGAGCGCCTGATAGGCCTCGTGCGGGATCAGCGCGTGGTTTTCATAGCTCGACACGCCCTGGCGCGCGGCTTCCAGATCGTCGGTGTTGATGAAGAATTCCTGCGTCGTCTTCTCGCTGGAAAACAGGCCCTTGCGGCCGGGCTTTTCGGCCTTGGAATAGACCTCCTGGATAGTCCAGGTCAAAAGCCAGGCATTTTCGGGCTTGCGCACCTTGGCGAGTACCTCGGTCACCGTCGAATTGTTGTCGGTAATGCCAGCCGAATAGAACGGGCCGAGCACGACGCGGCGCAGCTGCTTGGGGTGCAGCGGCTCGAAATCCTTGTCGAGATTGACTGCGATGGTCGCCGGCGACAGCGTATAGGCGGAATTCTTCTCGGTGAAATCGTCGAAACGATGGGCAAGCTCGGGATTGAGCAGGCCATCGACCGGCAGCGGAATGTCGATCGTCTCGTTCAGCTTGCCGTTTCTGTCGACGAGCTGGCGGATCATCGCTTCGGAGGAATCCTCCACCGTCACCATGTAGACTAGCGGCAGGTTGGCGCTGCCGTCGAACGTCGCCCAGTGGACGAGATAATAGGGGCGTCCCGTCTTCGGATTGACCGAGACCTTGGCCGTTTGTGCCAGGGTGAACGGGCCGAAGGTGTTTTCGCTTTTCACGTCCTCGAGATAGAGCCGCTCGGCCATCGACTTCTGCAGCGCTTCCGGGAATTCCTTGTGGCGCAGGATGAAGTCGGCCATTTCCTCGCGCAACTCGCCGGCCAGCGGAATGTTGGCAAGCCGCGCATCGGCCTGGCGGCGGTCGTTTTCCAGCTCGAGCAGGTTCTGGAACACCGGAAATCCGCTTTCGGCGCGCGAAATGCGGAACGTGTCCATAAAGCCCAGCCGGTTGCGCCAGCAGGAAAACGACTTGTCGAGCCGCGCGATGTATTCGGCGACGATCTTGGCGACGATGCCATGCCGGTAAAGCGGCGAGCGATCGTCGCGCATGAACACTTCAAGGCCGCTCAGCGCGGCCATGATGGCGGAGAAATATCGTGCAGCCGCTTCGTTTTCGGGGGTCATGCCTGTGCGCTCGCGGGCAGTCCTGTCACCCCTAAGACTGCACGTAGTTTGCCGAATTGTGCTTCTTCAGCACCTCGTCGAAGCGGCGGGCAAAGGCATCGTCGGCCAGCTTCTTGCGGCGCTGGATGTCTGCGGTGGCGACCATGTTCTTCTCGTGCATCTCGAGCAGGTCGCCGATGTGCTTTTGCGAAGCGGCACCGATGCCGGCCATGGTTTCCTCGGCGGTGTTGTCGACCCGGCTGCCCAGCGTGTTGATCTTGTGGGCGACGTCCTGTTGGGCAGCGGTCTTCAGCGAATCTTCCAGCGCCTTGTAGAGCACGATGCGCTGCTCGGTATCGATGGTCAGTTTGTTGATCAGCGTCGATTGCGCGGCTATCTGGTTGTTGAGCGAATCGACGAAGGTCTGGAACATCGAGGTGTAGCGCTCGAGCGTCTGGCTCTCGGCCAGCAGCTCCTGCTCCTTGGCCTGCTTTTCGTTGTATTCCGTCGCCAGCTTGGAGCGTTCGCCTTCGAGCTGCGTGCGATCCTTCTGGCTGGTCGAAGCGGCGATCTTGTTTTCGATGTCGAGCAGCATCGGGTTGAGCTCCTCGATGCGCTTCTGCACGGCTTCGAGGTTGGTCATGGTGGTCTTGCGGCGCTCGATCACCTGCGACAGGCTGGTTTCCGAGGTCTTGTAGCGTTGGTCGAGGACCTCTTTCTGCGCCTTCAATATGCCGACGATGGTGTCGGATTTGACCAGCAGTTCCTGCAGATTGCCGGCCAGCGACATGTTGCGGACGCGGTCGGTGCGCATGCGCTGCTTGCTCTGGCTGGAGAAGATGCCGATGAATTTTTCCCAGCCGGTGTAGTTCTTCATGCTCTCGAACTCGGCGCCGAAGACGTTGGTGGCGTCCTCCAGCCCGATGATCAGGTCGGCAATGTTGCCTTCCATCACCTTCTGCTGCTTCAGCACATCCTCGATGCGGGCGTTCTCGAGGTCGAAATTTGCGTCGCCGATCTTCTTGTCTGATGTGGCAAGCGTATCAAGCATGGTGCCGGATTGCTCGATCTTGGAGCGCATGTCCTGCACGACCTGCTTGGTCTTGGCAATTTCGGCGTCGAAATTCTGCAATGTCGCCATTGGGGCCTCCCGCTTCGGCATGACGTCGCTGGTCGCGAACAGCGGCGAATATATGTGGGGCATCAGGGGATTGAAAGACGTGAAGATAAGGGCGGCGTGAAAACAAAAAAATTCGTCAGGGTCTTGAAAGCCAGTGAAGGCGTGGGCTTAGCGTGATTAGCTTGCCGACCAGCTATAGTTCAGCTGTCATTGAACTTTCATGCGGCAAGGCGAAGGCGCACGGATGCCTTTGTATTGGGCAAACCGCCGAAGCAATCGCGGCCGCGATATGCGAGGAGAATGCCGGCTTTACAGAGCTGACGAACAGCGGATCAGGGCTTGGGATCGGCCTTCAGATAGGCAATGACATTGGCGATGTCGTCGTCTTTGGCCAGGCCGGCAAACGCCATCTTGTTGCCGGGCACTTTCAGCTTGGGTGCTCTGAGATACTCGGCGAGATTGGCTTCATCCCAGACCAGGCCGGCGGCGCCGGCACTCTTCATCGCCTCGGAATAGCGGCCAAGAAAACTCTCCGCACTTCCGGCGGTGCGGCCAACGACGCCCAACAGATGCGGACCGACCTTGTCGCGGTCGGTGGCTGCTTCATGGCAGGCCATGCACCGGTTGAAGGCCTTCTTGCCCAGGGTTGGATCACCGCCAGCATGGGCGGCAAGCGAGGTGGCAAGGAGAAGAATGCTGGCGAACGAAGCGGCTCGAAACATGGCTGACCCCGGAGAGCTCTGGCTGGCGGCCTTATAGGGCCGAGGCCTTAAGAAACGCTGCACCGCGGCGGGATTGCGGAAAGATGCGCGATCCCGCTGCACCGGCCGGGCCGACGCCGCTCCCCGTCAACCCTTGATAAAGCCGATGAAGTCGTCGGGCGCGGCGCGGCCCATCTCTTCCTCCCAGTGGCGGCGGCAGAGCGAGACATAGACGTCCTTGCCGATCGCCACCTGCTCGCCCTGGCGCGCCACCTTGCCGTCGGGGCCAAGGCGCACGACCATCGTCGCCTTGCGGCCGCAGCGGCAGATGGTGCGCACTTCGCGCAGATCGTCGGCGATGGCCAGCAGCGCGCGCGAGCCGGAAAACAGATTGCCCTGGAAATCGGTGCGCAGGCCGTAGCACATGACCGGAATGTTCAGCCGGTCGGCGATGCGGGCGAGCTGCCAGACCTGCTCTTCCTCGAGGAACTGCGCCTCGTCGACGAACACGCAATGCACATTCGTGTGCGCGTGGTGATCGGCGACGCGAGCGAACAGATCATCGCCGTCGCGGAACATCTCGGCTTCCGTCTCCAGGCCGATGCGCGACGAGATCAGGCCGGTGTCGCCCTTGCGGTAGTGGCCGGCGACGAACAGCATCGTGCCCATGCCGCGCTCGCGATAATTGTAAGAGGCCTGCAAGAGCATTGTCGTCTTGCCGGCGTTCATAGTCGCGTAGTGGAAGTAAAGCTTGGCCATGCCGCTCTTTTAAGCCGACTTGCCCTGATACGGGGAGGGGCGGTCGCCCGCATTCCCCTGAAAAAGCCGGCCCGTCTTCGAAAAAACCGTCAGGCATGGCAAAAGCGCCTGATGTGTCGCTGATTGGCCAGCCCGCGCCGTTGATCGTGATTGTCTTAATGCTTGAAACCACACCAGAATGGTGTTTGGCTGACGAAACAAGGCGGGCAGAGAAACCGTAGCTACGCTTCGCCAAGAATCACAATGGGAGACTGTCTATGTCGCGTATGAACTCTTTCGTCGCCGGCCTCGGCCTGGCGGCTTTTTTGTCCACCAGCGCTGCCTTTGCCGGCGATCCGGCGAGCTGCAAGGCGGTGCGCCTTTCTGATGTCGGCTGGACCGACATCCAGGCGACGACCGGCGTCGCCTCCGTGCTGCTGACCGCGCTCGGCTATGAGCCGCAGACGATCCAGCTGTCGGTGCCGGTGACCATGGCGTCGCTGAAGAACAAGGATCTCGACGTGTTCCTCGGCAACTGGATGCCGTCGATGACCAACGACATCAAGGACTATACCGCCGATGGCTCGGTAGAGACGATCAGCACCAACCTGACCGGCGCCGGCTACGGCATCGTCGTGCCGACCTATGTTGCTGACGCCGGCGTGAAATCGCTGACCGATATCGGCAAGTTCAAGGACAAGTTCAACGGCAAGATCTATGGCATCGAGGCCGGCAATGATGGTAACCGCATCATCCTCGACATGATCAAGAACCCGAAGGACAATCTCGAAGGTTTCGAGCTGGTCGAATCCTCGGAGGCTGGCATGCTGACGCAGGCCGAGCAGTCGATCAAGAGCAATGAGTGGATCGCGTTCCTCGGCTGGACGCCGCATCCGGTGATGGGTGCCATGAAGATCACCTATCTCGATGGCATGGGCGACAGCGGCTTTGGCGCAGCCACCGTGCATACCAATGTGCGCAAGGGTTACACCACCGAGTGCCCGAATGCCGGCAAATTCATCGCCAACCTAAAGTTCAATCTCGACATGGAAGGCGAGATAATGGACGCGATCCTCAAGGGCGCCGATGCCAATACGGCTGCGACCGACTGGCTCAAGAAGCATCCGGACGCGGTTGCTCCGTGGATTGCCGGCGTGACCACTTTCGATGGCGGCGACGCGGCTGCAGCCGTGAAGACTGCGCTCGGAAGCTGAGCAGGTCTTGCGTTCGGCGTGACCGATCAAGAAGGGCAGTCACTGTAGAAAGGGCTGCCCTTTTTCATATCCTGTGACAAGATGACCGTCCGGCAAGGACGGCGACTGTCAAAGAGGGGCAAGATGGATCCGATTTCAAAATTCTTTGTCAGTTACAAGATCCCTATAGGCGAATGGGGCAAAGCGTTCTTCACCTTCCTTACCGACAATTTCAACACCTTCTTCCGCGGTCTCTCCGGCGGTTTGAATTTCCTGCTCGACGGAGTGGTCGACACGCTGCTGCTGGTACCGCCGGTCCTTCTCATCGCGCTGATTGCACTGCTTGCCTATTATCTGCAGCGATCGAGAGGCTTGGCCGTGGCTGTCTTTCTCGGGTTGCTGTTCATCCTCAACCAGAACCTCTGGAAGCAGACGGTAGAAACGCTGGTGCTGGTGGTTGCCGCCGCCGCCGTCTCGATGGCCATCGGTGTGCCACTCGGTATCTGGGCGGCGCACAAGCCGAAGGTCTATCGCGTCATGCTGCCGGTGCTCGATTTGATGCAGACGTTGCCGACCTTCGTCTACCTGATCCCGGTGCTGACGCTGTTCGGCCTCGGCAATGCGCCCGGCCTCATCGTCACCATCATCTTCGTCATCCCGACCGCGGTTCGTCTCACGCATCTCGGCGTTGTCTCGGTGCCGAAGTCGATCGTCGAAGCCGGCGAGGCGTTCGGCGCCACCAAGAGCCAGTTGCTGTGGAAGGTGGAGCTGCCCTCGGCGCTGCCCACCATCATGGCCGGTCTGACGCAGTCCATCATGCTGTCGCTGTCGATGGTGGTGTTTGCCGCACTGATAGGCGCCGGGGGCCTCGGCACCGAAATCAACCGGGCGCTGGGTTCGCGCAAGATCGACCTCGGGCTTGAGGCGGGCCTCGCCATCGTCGTCTTGGCCATCGTGCTCGACCGGATGACCCGCATCGCCGTTGGAGGCAAGAAATGACCGTCGCCGTCGATTTCCGGAACGTCGATATCGTCTTCGGCGCCGACCAGGCCGGATCGCTGAAGATGATCGACGCCGGAGCCAGCCGCGCCGAGATCCTCGACAAGACCGGCAATGTACTGGGTTGCGCCGGCGCCAGCCTGACCGTGAACGAGGGCGAAATCTCCGTGCTGATGGGTCTCTCCGGTTCGGGCAAGTCGACATTGCTGCGGGCGGTCAACCGGCTCAACGTGGTGTCGCGCGGCCAGGTGCTGGTCAAGGATGGCGACAAAACCGTCGACGTCGTCACCTGCGACGAGGCGACCCTGCGGCGCCTGCGCCAGAAACAGGTGGCGATGGTGTTCCAGCAGTTCGGCCTTTTGCCCTGGCGTACGGTGGAGGAGAATGTCGGTCTCGGCCTCGAACTCGCCGGCGTACCGGAAGCCGAGCGCAAGGAGCGCGTGCAACGCCAGCTCAAGCTGGTCAATCTCGACCAGTGGTCGAAGAAATACGCGCATGAGCTGTCGGGCGGCATGCAGCAGCGCGTCGGCCTGGCGCGGGCCTTCGCCACTGAGGCGCCGATCCTGCTGATGGACGAGCCGTTCTCGGCGCTCGACCCGCTGATCCGCACCAAGCTGCAGGACGAATTGCTGCAACTGCAGGCCGAGTTGAAGAAGACCATCATCTTCGTCAGCCACGACCTCGAGGAGGCGCTGAAGATTGGCTCCCACATCACCATCATGGAGGGTGGGCGCATCGTGCAAACCGGCGCGCCGGAGGACATCGTGCTGCGGCCTGCCAACGACTATGTCCGCGACTTCATCGCCAATGTGAACCCGCTGTCGGTGCTGACCGCCTGGAACGTGATGCGCGACCGTCGCGATCTGGAGCACGGCAAGGACGGCTGGGTGTGGCTCGACCGCCGCAAGACGACGCGCTTCAAGATCGACGATCACGGGCTGGTGGCGGCGGCCGAACGCGACGGCAAGCCGGCGGTGTGGGTGTCGTGCGCCGACGTCGAAGGCCAGCCCGAGGAAGTAGCGCAGGTGTTCTGGGCCAATCCGGGCACCTCGCTGAAAACCGTCATGCTGGCCATGCACCGCTCGCAGACAGCACCCGTGGCGCTGTTCGACGACCAGTCGCGCTTCGTCGGCGCCATCGGCATCCGCGATGTGCTGAGCGCGGTGCTGCGGCGGTAACGCCAAATTCGTGGACGCCGCCGCGGGCAGCGGAGGCTGCTTGAATGCTTTTTAAGCCGCCAGCGGCAGGCGCAGTTGGGTCAGCAGGCCACCGCCCGGGTTGTTGGACAGTCGGATCTCGCCACCTGCGGCGCGCGCGATGTTGCGGGCAATGGTCAGGCCGAGGCCCAGACCGCCGGTCTGGCGGTTGCGCGATTGTTCGAGGCGCACGAACGAGCCGAACACGGCGTCGATCTGTGCCTGCGGTATCCCGGGCCCTTCATCGCGGATGGTGAGCAGGATCATGTCTTCCGACCGGCGCAGCGAAAGATGCGCCTTCTTGCCGTAGGTGACCGCGTTCTGCACCAGATTGGTGACGCAGCGCTTGAGCGCGACCGGCCGCGCCATGCAGATCAGGCCGCGCGAACGGGTCTCGTCGTCGAACGACACGTCGTCATAGCCGTCGGCGATCGATTCCACGAGCGACCAGAAATCGATGCGTTCGTTCTTTTCCTCGGTCACTTCGAAGGTGGCGAAGTCGATCACCGAGCTGGCGATGCTCTCGACGTCGGCGAGGTCGTGCGCCAGGGCCTCACGGACCGCCGATTTGCGCAACAGCTCCAGGCGCAGGCGCATCCTGGTCATCGGCGTGCGCAGATCATGCGCCAGTGCCGCCGCCAGATGTTCGCGGTCCTCGACATATTCGCGCAACCTCGCCTGCATGGCGTTGATCGCCTTGGCGGCGGCTCGCACTTCGCGGCTGCCGCTCTCGGCGATCGGTGGGCTCTTCAGATCCTTGCCGATCCGGTTCACGGCGGTTTCCATCATCCGGTAGGGCGCCGTCAGCCGGCGCAGCGACCAGATCGACATGATCACCACCAGCCCTGCGATCAGCGAATAAAGCGGCAGGCTGTCGAAGCTCAGGATCGGGCCGACGGGCGTGATCGGTTCGGTGAAGTTCAGCCATTGGCCGTCGGCGAAGCGCAGCGACGCCGTCAGCTTGTCGCTCTGAGCGAAGTCGGCGGCCAGCACCAGAAGGTCACGCTCGACCTGTCCGATGTCGGGTCCCGGCGCCGTGCCGTCCGCGTCATCGGCCTCGCGCGTCGCCGGATCGCGGCGCACGCGTGCATCGGTGATGCCGAATTTCGACAGCCGGCCAACGAGGATGTCTTCGAGTTCGGCCAGTTCGTCGTCGCCGGCGATCGACGAAGTGACCGCCGGCGTGTCCGAAACGGTGAGCGCGTAGGTGGAGTTGAACAGGCCGGTCGCCGTCGCCTTGCGCTCGTCCGGACTGGCGTCATGCATGAGCTGCACCAGCGAGAAGGCACGGTCGTTGAGCCGGTAGAGGTCGACGACGTCGTTGGCGGCGGCGCGGTCGCGCGACACGATGTAAAGGGTCGCGACCTGGCTGATCAGCAGGCCGGCAATGACGATCAGCAGCACCCAGACAGGCAAGGTCTGCGGCAGGAAACGTCTCATTCGGAGGTCGTCTCGGGCAGGAACTGGTAGCCGCCGCTGCGCACGGTCAGGATCAGCTTGGGCGTCTTCGGGTCGTCCTCCATCTTGCGCCGCAACCGGCTGACCAGGATGTCGATGCTGCGGTCGAAGGAATAATCGCTGTCGCCGCCGGACAGCTCGATGAGCTGGTCGCGGGTCAGCACGCGCTGCGCGCTCTTGACGAAGGTCTGCAGCAGGTTGAATTCGGCCATGGTCAGTTCGACCCTGACATCGTCGGGTGCGATCAGCCGGCGCCGAGCACAATCCATCGTCCAGCCGGCGAAGCGGTAAATCTGCTTGGTGGTGGCGCGCTTAGGCTCGGCGGTGCCATTGCGCCTGAGCACGGCGCGGATACGCGCCAAAAGCTCGCGCGGATCGAATGGTTTGGGCACATAGTCGTCGGCGCCCATTTCCAGGCCGACGACGCGGTCGGTCGTCTCGGTGACGGCGGTCAGCATGATGATCGGCGTCGAATACTGGGCGCGCAGGTCGCGGCACAGTTCCAGCCCGCTTTTGCCGGGCAGCATCACGTCGAGGACGATGAGGTCCACCTGGACGCGCCGCAGGATGGTCTCCATCTCGATGCCGTCGGCGGCAACCGAGGTGTGCAGGCCCCGCTTCTGGAAGAATTCCTGCAGCAGGTCGCGGATACCCTTGTCGTCGTCGACGATCAGTATGTGTGCGTCGGATTTCACAGCAGCCCTGTCATTGTTGCCAAGCCCTTCTGTCTTTGATTGCCAAGCCCTTCTGTCGCAACCCACACGATAGAATTCAGGCCATATGTTGGCCAGTGGCTATGATGGGTTCACAGCGGCTTTCTCAGACACACTCCAGAAACAAAATTCTACAGTTCAGAAAAACTCCTGAAAAATTTCAAGGGCATAACTGGTCTCGTGGCGGTCAGGTCATCGGCTGCGACGCTAGTCTCCGGGTTTACGGATAAACCGATGCCAAGATTGTCGATCAGTTTGTTGGGTGCGTTGCTGGGCTTCTGCCTGGTCACTGCCGCTGTCGGACAATCGGACGCAAAGGTGACGCTCACAACCCGGAGCGAACGGTGCGCCAATCTTAGCCACCAATTTGATGAAGCCCTCGAAACCCATGCCACGGCAACGCAGGTCACCGCGGCAAAGGCACTTCAGAGAAAGGGCAACCGGTACTGCGCCGCCAAGAAACAGGCGCAGGGCATCCGGATGCTCGCCAGTGCTTTGAAGCTGCTTGGAGTGACGCCGAACGACCCGGTTCAGTAACACTCCGAAACTTGACCCGCATAAAAAGGAAACGAAGCCATGAAAAAGTCCATCCTCTCCGCAACCGGTCTCGCCGTCGCTCTCGCCTTCGCGATGCCGGCTCTCGGCAACGCCGCCGCCACCACGACCGCTGCTCCGGCTGCTTCGACGACCACCGCTCCGGCGACTGCCGCTCCGGCCAAGGCTGCTCCGAAGAAGGTCGTCAAGAAGACCGTCAAGAAGCACAAGAAGGCTGCCGAGAAGGCCGTCAAGAAGGACGCCCCCAAGACGTAATAAGGTCCGGCACAAAATGCCGGCCTGTTGACCAAGGCCGCTCCAGCTGGTTTCGGCTGGAGCGGCCTTCTTCCTGTCCGAACCGCTGAAGCCCTGACATTGGCGATGAAGCGGGTCGATGGTTCAACCGATCTTTGGCGAAGTCTGGCACCGGCAGCTTCCGCCTCGACTGACACTTAACCCGTTTGCAACGCCGGCCGTGTAGGACAATCCGCATGAAGAAGCGGCTTTCGTCCATTTTGCGCTCGATGGTGATCGGCGGCCTGGTTGCCACCGGCGTCGCCAGGGTGCTGATCTTGTTCACCGCCAGCCCGGTGCCCGATCCGGCCAGCGGACGCACCGAGCCTTCGCTATTCGCGCCGGCGATTTCCACCAACTGGGACTACATCACGCCGGCACAGACCTGGCTGCTGGTCGTGCTGACAGGCGCGACGCTGATCTGCGTCGCCGCATGGCCGATCGCGGCCTGGCTGGAACGCCGGGCGGATGCCGGTGGAAACCGCTTTCGCCCCGATATGCCGTCGGCCACGGCCGCGCGGCAGATTCCGAGCCGCCGCATGTTCGGCCGTCAGGACCGTTGAACGGCAACCGACACTTTCCCACATGATTGTGAATGGCAGCGCCGGCGGACACTGGTTTTCGCGCGTTGATCAAAATGGACGACCGTTCTCACCAGTGCCAAAATGGTGGTCACCTCGCTTACGCCAGAGCAATTCACCGTTTCGTGGAAACGGCGGACCGCTCTGATCCTTTGTTTGACGCAATTCCGGACGGAAAACCGTTTTGACACTTTTCCCGGAATTGCCCTAATGGTCGGTTCCAATGCCTGAAATCACCACAAAACCGCGCGTCCAGGTCAAACCGCAGGTCGAACGGCCAAAGCTCTACAAGGTCATCCTCATCAACGACGATTTCACGCCGCGCGAATTCGTGGTGACGGTGCTGAAGGGCGAGTTCAAGCTCAGCGAGGACCAGGCGCACCGGGTGATGATCACTGCGCATCGACGCGGCGTCTGCGTCGTTGCCGTCTTCACCAAGGATGTCGCCGAGACCAAGGCGACGCGGGCCACCGATGCCGGCAAGGCCAAGGGCTATCCGCTGATGTTCACGACGGAGCCGGAGGAGTAGTCCTACCGTCCCTCGCGGTACCACATCGAGCCCATCGCCAGAAGCAACAGGCCGAGGCCGAGGAAGCCGCCGAACAGCGGCACGCGCGAAACGGCCTTGAGCACGCTGTCGTCTGTCGTGCGCAGTCCGATCCAGTCGTTGCCGGACGCGGCACCAGCCGAGCGCACCGGCACGATGGAGGGTAGCGTCACGTCGCTGCCAAGGGCCGTGGATGACGCCAGCCGGCGCACGCTGCCGCCGGTTGCTTCCGCCGGTGCCTTCAGCCGGTTTTCGGTGGAAATGACGTCGGCGAATTCCGGTGCGTTGACCGGGCCGACATGGGCGAGCGCCGTCAGGTCGCCATTGGCGACCTGGTAGAGGCCGATCTCGCTGGTTTCGACGCTGCCGAGGAAGACCCCGGGCTCGGATTTATCGAGCTTGACGGTCAGTGTCTTGCCGGACGGGGTGATGATCTGGGCTGGGCCGGGATCGTCGGCCATCGACTGGCGGCGGATTTCCAGCACCATGCCGCGGCCGTCGGCGGTCAGCCGCTCCTCCTCGAGCTCGGGCTCCTTCATCAGCCAGTGCGCAATGCGCCGGTAGAGCTGGACATGCGGTCCGCCGCCCTCGAAGCCGCGCGCCCACAGCCAGCCCTGATCGGACAGCAGCATGCCGACGCGGCCTTCGCCCTTGCGGTCGAGCAACAGCAGCGGCCGGTTGTCGGCGCCCTTCATCACCACTGCGCCTTCGGGATTCTGCACGCCGATGGTGCGGAACCAGCGGCTCCAGTGCGGCGGCTCGGTGGCGGAGCCATCCAGCCCACGCGTCACCGGGTGGCGCTGGCCGAGTTCGGTGAGGCGCGGATAGAAGGCCTTGTCGACCACCTCGCCGGTGGGCATCGCCGGCAGGGCGGACATCAGCGGCGTGCGCGCGATCGAGCTTTCGCCGGCATATTCGGGGCCGGCCGCGATCAGCAGCGCGCCGCCCTTTTCGACATATTCGGAGATGTAGTCGTAATAGAGGATCGGCAGCACGTCGCGGTGCTGGTAGCGGTCGAAAATGATGAGGTCGAAATCCTTGATCTTCTCGACGAACAGTTCGCGGGTCGGGAAGGCGATCAGCGACAATTCGTTGATCGGCGTGCCGTCCTGCTTTTCCGGCGGCCGCAGGATGGTGAAATGGACGAGATCGACCGAGGCGTCGGATTTCAGCAGGTTGCGCCAGGTGCGTTCGCCGGCATGCGGCTCGCCGGAGACGAGCAGCACGCGCAGATTCTCGCGAATGCCGTCTATGAGCGCGATGGCGCGGTTGTTGGTGTCGGTCAGTTCGCCCGGTTCGCGGTCGATGGCGAGTTCGACGATGTTGCGCCCGGCACCCGGAATGGTCACCTGCAGCGGCATCGCCTGGCCAACGGTGGCGTGCTCGACCGCGACCTGTTCGCCATTGACCGAGACGCGCACATCGACCGGGCCGGTCTCGTTTTCGGTCGAGATGACGCGGTAGGTCATGTCGAGCGGCTTGCCGACAAGGCCGAAGCGCGGCGCGTTCTCGAAGCGGATGCGGCGGTCCTTTTCGTGGTCGTTGCCGGTGATCAGGGCATGCAGCGGGGCGTTGAAATCGGGCGCGGCCGGGGGGGCGTCATGGACCTCGCCATCGGTGATCATGATGGCGCCGCCGATGCGTGACGGCGGCACGTCGCGGAAGGCGCCTTCAAGCGCACCGAACAGCCGTGTCTCGGTGCGCTCCTCGGCGGCCTCGGATTTGCCGGCCTCGACGACGCGCACGTCGAACTGCTTGAAGCGGCCAAGCCGCTGCTGCAGCCCGGCCAGCGCCTCGTCGGTCTGTTTGGTGCGGTCGCCGATATCCTGGCTCTGGCTGCGGTCGACAATGAGAGCAACGACGCTTTTCAGCGGCTCACGCTCCTCGTTGAGGAACACCGGGTTGAACAAAGCGGCGGCGAGCGCGAGCAGGGCAACAAAGCGGAAGACCGAGCCGCGCTGGCGAAACCACAGGCCGACCAGCGCAAGCAGCGCCAGTGGCACCAGCGCCAAGGCCAGCAGGGGCCAGGAAATCAGCGGTTCGAAGGAGATCGACCAGTTCATTCCTTACCCTCCCATCTGGGAGGGTCGATCCCCGGAGGTGCAATAAAGGACATCATCTTACTGCCCCAGCCGTTCGAGCAGTATGGGCACGTGCACCTGGTCGGATTTGTAGTTGCCGGTCAGCATGTACATCATGATGTTGACGCCGGCGCGCAGCGCGTAGATGCGCTGCATCGGGTCGGCCGGCACGGTCGGAAGCAGCGCATCGCCGTTCTCGTCGACCGCCCAGGCGCCAGCGAAATCATTGGCGGTTATCATGATCGGCGAGACGCCATCGCCGGTACGCACCGGCCGGTTCTCGGCGTTGCTGGCGTCGAGCGAGGCCTCGACCCAGAGCGGGCTGCCGGCGAAGCGGCCGGGGAATTCGGGCAGGATGAAGAAGGATTTGGTCAGCACGTGGTCGGACGGTACCGGTTCCAGCGGCGGCACGTTGAGGTTGCCGAGGATGTCGCGCAGCCGCTCCGTCGCCGGGCTGGTTGAATCGGCGCCGATGCCGTTGGCGAACTGGTCGCGGGTGTCGAACAGCACCGTGCCGCCTTGCTGCATATAGGCGTCGACGCGGGCGATCGCGGCCTGGCTGGGCATCGGTGCGGCCGGATCGACCGGCCAGTAGATCAGCGGATAGAACGACAGCTCGTCCCTCGAGATGTCGACGCCGGCCGGCTCGCCCGGTTCCAGTGCCGTCTTCTCGACCAGGAAGCGGGTCAGGCCCTCAAGCCCGGCGCGGCTGATCGAATCGTCACCCGGCACGCCGGTCAGCACATAGGCGATGCGGGTCTTCGAAATCGCCTCGATGGCCACCTCGTCTCCCGGCTTGGCGTCGTCGGCGCGGGCACGGTCGGCATGACCGAACAGGCTACCCAGCGCAATAAGGACCGCGGCGGTGGTTGCCACGGCACCGGCGCGACGCGGCCGGCGTGAAAACAGGCCGCCCATCCAGAACACCGCCAGCGTATCAAGCAGCATCAGCACCAGGGCGGCCGCGACCAGCGCGCCTTTCAAATTGCGCGATTCGTCAAAGGCATACTGGATCGAGGTGATGGGAACAGTGATTTGCGGGCGCGCCAGCGGAGCCAGCGTGCTGTCAGCTTCAAGCAAATTATGGGCAAATACACCTGTCTCGGAACCATAGAGACCGGGCGGGTTTTCAAAAGTCACCGGCAGCGCGCCGGCGCCCGGTACAAGCGGCCGCGCGTCCGGCGTCGGCGGCACCAGCGAGCCGTCGGCTGCAATCATGCGATAGGGCGCCAGCGACGCCGCGGCGGCTTCGGCATTGGCGATGGCCGCGCCCTGGTTGCGCGACAGCTGCACGATGCGGCGCAGCATCTCGACGAAGCTGCCAGAGATCGGCAGGTTCGACCAGGTTGCTTCAGGGGTGACGTGGAACAGCACCAGCGTGCCCTTGCCTTTCTTCAGTCCGGTGACCAACGGCGTGCCGTCGGCAAGGGCCGCCCAGGTGCGCTCGACGATATCGGGTGTCGGCTCGGCCAGCACCTGCCTGCTGACGGTGACCTCGGTCGGGGGCGCCAGATCGGCGAACGGGCCGGCCTTGGGGAATTCGGTGACAGGCTGCGGCGACGTCCATGACAGCGCGCCGCCGAGCGAACGCTCGCCGGTGCGAAGGCGGACCGGCAGCAGATCGTCGTCATCGCCCGCGGTGGCGAGCCGCGAACCGGCGAAACGCACCAGCGTGCCGCCATTGTCGACCCAATCGACAAGCCTCTGCCGGACCTGTCCGGGAATGGTGCCGATATCGGCCATGACGATCATCGCGGGCTTCTGGTCGAGGATCTGCGGGATAGCGTCGGCAAGATCGGCGCTGGAGGGTTCGACCAGATCGGCGAATGGCTGCAGCGCCCGCCTGATGTAGTAGAGCGGCGACAAAAGCGGCTGCGCCTGGTCGGCCTCGGCCTGCGACAATAGACCGACGCGCCGCCGCTTGGAGCTTTCGTCGAGCACGCGGACCGCACCGGCCTGCCGCTCGCCGTCGAGCGCGATGGATGCGAAGTCGTTGCGCAGCTCGAACGGCACCGCCATGGTGCCGGTGGCGGTGGTTTCGCCAGGCGAAAAAGTCAGCGTCGCATCGGCGATGCGGCGGCCCTTGTCATCGAAGGCGCCGGCGGTGACCTGAGCCGGGGCAGGGTCGCCCGGCGCGCGGATGGCGGTCAGTGCAAAGCCGTCGACCTGGTTGTCGGCGGCGGTCAGACCGGTCAGCGACAGCCTGTCTGCGGTTGCCCAGACGACACGGGCGGCATTTTTCGACAAAAGCGTGTTGAAGGCGGCTTCATCGCCTTTTGCCGCCAGGCCGTCGGCAAGCACGGCGACACTGGCCCCGGGCAAGGTCTCCAGCACGCCGGCGACGCGGGCATAGACGGCGGGCCGGTCGGTCGGGATCGGCCGCGGCTTGGCGGCGCGCAGCCGGTCAAGGGCGGTGGCGGCATCGAACGGGCCGATCTCGGCATTGGCCTTTTCGGCGGTGAAGGCGATGACGACCGGCACGCCGTTGGAGCCGGCGTCGTTGATCAGCCGCTCGGCGGTGGCGACGCGTTTGCCCCAGTCGGCGGCACTTGCCCAGTCATTGTCGATGACGAGCGCAAGTGCTGCACCCTCGGCCGGCAGCTTTTCGCGCGGGTTGAAGACCGGGTCGGCCAATGCGGCCACAATGAGGGCCGCCATCATGAGCCTGAGCAGCGTCAGCCACCACGGACTCTGCTGCGGCGTCTCCTCGCGCTTCAGCACGCGGGCCAGGATCTTCAGCGGCGGGAAGATCTCGGTCTGCGGCTTGGGCGGCGTCAGCCTGAGCAGCCACCAGATCACCGGCAGCGCCAGCAGGCCCCACAGCACCATGGGGGCGCCAAAGGAAAGCGGCAGCCAACTCATGCGACAGCCCTTCCTGGCTGATCGCCACCGGCGATCGTGCCGGCACGACCGTCAGCGGTCGGCCTGACCGAGGGCCCATCAGTGGTCATTGCCATGTGCAGCCGCACCAGCGCGTCGGAGGCAAGCCGATCGGTGTGGTTGACGGTAAAGCTCCAGCCAAGCCGCTTGCACCAGGCCGCCAGTTCGTGGCGGCGGGCGGTGTAGAGCAGGCGATACTCATCTCCGAGCATTTCGGCGCGGCCGGCGGTCAGCTTGTCGCCGGTCTCAGGATCGGTGAACTCGGTTCGGCCGGCATAGGGGAAGGTCTCCTCGGCCGGGTCCGCGACCTCGATCAGGTGGGCACGTACGCCGTGGCGGGCCAGCACGTCGAGCCAGGCCATCGTCTCTTCGACAGGATCGAGGAAATCGCTGACGATGACGATGTCGCAGAAGCGCCTGATGTCGGACAAATCGGGTTTTGCCGGCAAATCGCCGGCATGCATCAACTGGGCGGCGATGCGTTCGGCGCCGTTGCGGGCGGTGAACGGGTCGGTGAGGCCCGGCCAGGCGATGCGCTCGCCGCTGCGCGACAACAGCTCGGCCATGGCCAGCGCCAGCACCAGCGCGCGCGATTGCTTGGAAACGCTGGCGCCGGTCGATTTGTAGAGCATCGACGGCGAGGGGTCGGCCCACAGCCACACCGTATGGGCGGCTTCCCATTCGCGGTCGCGTACATAGGTGTGGTCGTCGCGGGCCGAGCGGCGCCAGTCGATGCGCGAGGAATCACCCTCGACATAGGGCCGGAACTGCCAGAAATTCTCACCGATGCCGCGCTTACGGCGGCCATGCCAGCCGGCGATCACGGTGTTGACGATGCGGCGCGCCTCGACCAGCAGGTCTGGCACAAGCGAGGCCCGCAACCGGCCACGGGCGAGCGCGTCGCGCGTCGCTGCCGGAGCCTGGACCTCGCCAATGCGCGCCATTAGATACCTTTGACCAGTTTCGCCACCACGTCACGGACGCTGGTGCCTTCGGCGCGGGCGGCGAAGGTCAGCGCCATGCGATGCTGCAGCACCGGCTCGGCCAGCGCACGCACGTCGTCGACCGAGGGCGCCAGCCGTCCGTCGTAAAGCGCGCGCGCCCTTGTGCACAGCATCAGCGCCTGGCTGGCGCGCGGGCCGGGCCCCCACGCGACGTTCTTATCGGTTTCGGCGTTGCCTTGGCCGGGACGCGCCGAGCGCACCAGCGTCAGGATCGCTTCGACGACGCTTTCAGGCACCGGCATGCGGCGGATCAGCGTCTGGATCTCCTTCAGCCGCGCCGGTTGCAGCACGTTCTGCGCTTTCGCGTCCTCGATGCCGGTGGTTTCCAGAAGGATGCGGCGCTCGGCCTCGATTTCGGGATAGAGGATGTCGACCTGCATCAGGAAGCGGTCAAGCTGGGCCTCGGGCAACGGATAGGTGCCTTCCTGCTCCAGCGGGTTCTGCGTTGCCAGCACGTGGAAGGGCGCCGGCAGGTCATGGCGGGCGCCGGCAATGGTGACGTGGTATTCCTGCATCGCCTGCAGCAGCGCCGACTGGGTACGCGGCGACGCGCGGTTGATCTCGTCGGCCATCAGCAACTGGGCGAAGATCGGCCCGGAGATGAAGCGGAAGGAGCGTTTGCCGGTCTCGTCCTGCTCCATCACTTCGGAGCCGAGAATATCGGACGGCATCAGGTCCGGCGTGAACTGGATGCGACGCGAATCGAGGCCGAGCACGATGCCAAGTGTTTCGACCAGCTTGGTCTTGGCGAGGCCCGGCACGCCGACCAAAAGCGCATGGCCACCGGCCAGCAGCGCCACCAGCGTACGCTCGACGACGCTTTCCTGTCCGAAGATGACCCGGCCGACCCCGTCGCGGATACGGGAGATGTCGGCAAGCGCCTTTTCGGCCTCGGCGATCATGTCCTTTTCGCTGATCGGGCTTTCCTTGACCATCACGCTCATGCCGCATCGATCCTTGTGGTTGGAATACCATGGCTGGAACAACGGCTGCACCATACCATAAGTTGCCGCGATTCGGCCTCGCGTGGCGCCTATGTCGAAACTTAAATCACAGACTTAGGCTGACAAGCGGAACAACAGTGACTATTTCGTGACCATGACGGGACCCTTGGGACATCGTGAAGAAAGCCTGACTGGTGCCACCGAGGCGCGTGGTCTCGAGGCGCTCATCTCGCGCGCCGCCCGTGCCGGCAAGGGCGCGGCACCCGTCGAACGCTGGAATCCCGACTTCTGCGGCGATCTGGACATGGAGATCAAGTCCGACGGCACCTGGTTCTATCTGGGCACGCCGATCGGGCGCATGCCGCTGGTGCAGCTGTTTTCCTCGGTGCTGCGCAAGGACGCCGATGGCAGGACCTATCTGGTGACACCCGTGGAAAAGGTCGGCATCCGCGTCGCCGATGCGCCGTTCATCGCCGTCGAGATGGACGTTTCGGGTAGCGGCGAAGCGCAGACTATCACCTTCCGCACCAATGTCGGCGATGTCGTCGAGGCCGGGCCGGAGCGCCCGCTGCGCTTTGTCGACGAGAACGAGACCGGCGGGCTGAAGCCCTATGTGCTGGTGCGCGGCCGTCTGGAGGCGCTGGTGGCGCGGCCGGTGATGTATGAACTGGTCGGGCATGGCGAGGAGATCGAGATCGGCGGCAAGACGATGTTCGCGGTGCGCTCCAAGGGAGCCGTGTTCCCGATCATGCCGGCGGACCAGTTGAAGCGGCTGAGTGTGTGATGGACCAGGTGACGCCGGCGCCGTTTTCATCCGCGGATTTTCGCGCGCGCTTTGCCGTGCAGCCCGATGCGCATGCCGGCGACGATTATGGCGATCATCGCTTTAACCCCGGCCATCCGCGCCTCAATCAGGGCATGGCGCTGCGCAATGCCGCGGTGCTCATCCCAGTGGTCGATCATGAGGGCGATGCGACGGTTCTCCTGACCAAACGGGCCGAAAAGCTGCGCAGCCATTCGGGGCAGGTGGCATTTCCGGGCGGCACAATCGATCCGACCGATCCGAGCGCTGAGGCTGCGGCGCTGCGCGAGACCTTCGAGGAGATCGGGCTTGGCCGAGACCGCATCGAGATCATCGGCCGCATGCCCGACTATGTGGCCGGCAGCGGCTACCGCATCGCGCCGGTGCTGGGCATCGTGCTGCCCGGTTTCCAACTGACGCTCAACGCCGACGAGGTCGACGCCGCTTTCGAAGTGCCGCTGCGCTTCCTGATGGATCCGGCCAACCACAAGCGCGACAGCCGTATGTGGAACGATCTCGAATGGTTCTTCTACGACATGCCTTACGGCGAACGGCGCATCTGGGGCGTCACCGCCGGCATCATCCGTACCCTCTATGAAAGGCTTTATGCGTGAGTGTCTCGATCGCGGACAGGGCCGACTGGCTCGGCGACAAGCATCTGCAGCGCCTGCTGTTCGCACTGGCCGAAGGCGGTGAAGAGGCGCGAGTCGCAGGCGGCGCGGTGCGCAACACGCTGATGGGCCAGCCGGTCGCCGACATCGACATCGCCACCACCTGCCTGCCGGAGGAAACCCTCCGCCGCGCCGAAGCGGAAGGGTTCAAGGCGGTGCCAACCGGCATCGAGCATGGGACAATCACCGTGGTTGCCGGCGGAAAACCTTATGAAATCACCACCTTGCGCGCTGATATCGAGACCGACGGGCGGCGCGCGAAAGTGTCGTTCGGGCGCGACTGGAAGCTCGATGCCGACCGGCGCGACTTCACCATCAACGCGCTCTATGCCGGGGCCGATGGCAAGGTGGTCGACCTGGTTGACGGCATTGCCGACATCGAGGCGCGCCGGCTGCGATTCATCGGCGACCCGGAAGCGCGCATTCGCGAAGACTACCTGCGCATCCTGCGCTTCTTCCGCTTCTTCGCCTGGTACGGCGACGGGCGGCCGGACGCCGAAGGGCTGAAAGCCTGTGCCCGGCTTAAGGAAGGGCTGGCCCAGCTTTCGTCCGAGCGAATCTGGTCGGAACTGAAGAAACTTTTGTCGGCGCCCGATCCGTCACGGGCGCTGCTCTGGATGCGGCAGGCAGGTGTCTTGACCGCAGCGCTGCCGGAAAGCGAGAAATGGGGCATCGATGCCATCCATGGGTTGGCCAAGGCCGGGAAGGATCTGGGCTGGGCACCCGACCCGCTGCTCAGACTGGAAGCGATCGTGCCGCCGGATGCCGCGCGCATGAAGACGCTTGCCGAGCGGCTCAAATTTTCAACCGCTGAAGCGGATCGCCTGCGTCACTGGGCGCTTGCCACCGCCGTCGAGCCGAAGACGACTGAGAGCGAACTGGCGAAAAGGCTCTATCGCGGTGACCGGCAGGGGTTTGTCGACCGTCTGCGGCTGTCGCTTGCGGCAGCAAGGGTGCGCGCCGTCGAGGACAATGAGGCGCTGCTCGAAGCCGGTGGCTTTTCGCGCCTGCTTGCCTTCGCCACCAAATGGGAAAAGCCGTTGTTTCCGCTGAAAGGTGCCGATCTGACGGCGCTCGGCGCAACTCCGGGGCCGAAACTGGGCGAAATCCTCAGGAATCTTGAAGCGGAATGGGTCGAAGCCGGGTTTACCCCTGATCGCGACGCGCTCCTCAAGCGCGCCGCCGAAGCCTTGAAGGCCGGGTAGATCAGGCCGCGTCGCGGGTCTTTTCGATGCGCGAGCGGATCGCCTCGATCATCGTCTCGCGGATCACCGTCTCGCCATGCGTCTCGCGCATGTGCTCGACGGCACGGCGCATGACCTCGGCCTCCTCGTCGGCACGCGTGTGCCAGTCACAGCCGGGCACGAGCGACCCGCAGTGAAATTCCTTCATGAGATTTCTCCTTTTCCTCCGTGGAGCCCGAGGCTCCGGCACTTTTTTGGCTGACGGTCCAAATCCGAGATCGGATCCTGGGGGCCGCGAGCGGGAGAAGCATAACACAGATGGGGTGGCATTGGTTGCAGTCAACGGCGAAAAGGCGGAGCAGGCGCTGCTCCGCCCTCTTACGCTATCCCCAAACAGGACCGGATATCGTCTCATCCTGCTCTGGCGGGCAAGCCATCATTTTGCAACCTTGACGGCCTCAGCGACCTTGTTCTTGCCCTTCATATCCCATGAGACGCGGACCTTTTCACCGACCGTCAGGCCAGGATCCTTGAAGGTCTTGGGAAGCGTAAAAGACGATCCATCATCGAGGACCAGGCTCATGGCCGTCGTGTCAAAGGTCTTGATCGTCCCGGTGGTGTGCTTGACGGCGGCGAATGCCACTGAACCGGAAGCGAGAAGGGCAGCGGCGGCAGCCGAAACAATGATCTTGCGCATTGCGAAGTACTCCTGGAAAGGCGGGTATCTTTTTGACGAAGATGTCCCGCATCGTCTTGGGCCGTCCGGTCGCGTCGGGTCGCGGCTCGTTTTGTCTTGACGCAATTCCGGTCGGAAAGCCGTTTCGCACCTTCCTGGAATTGCGCGCAGGCGAACCGCCGGCGCTTCCCGACCCGGGGCCACAAATAGACCAGTCTTTTCAACAGCCTATTAGACGAAAAAGAAATTTTTCGCCGCACCGCGTGCCACATTCCATGCCCATTTCGAGCGAATGGGACATCAATGCGGCTCACGCCGCGCTCACCATTTTGTTACGGCCAGCGGACCTCGGGCGGCAGGCTGGAGAGAATGGACGCGACATTGCCGCCGGTCTTCAGTCCGAAGATGGTGCCGCGATCGTGAAGCAGATTGAATTCGACATAGCGGCCGCGGCGGATGAGCTGTTCGTCACGGTCGCCATCGGTCCAGTTCTCGTTGAAGTTGGCGCGCACGAGGTGACCGTAGACGACGAGAAAGGAGCGGCCGACATCCTGGACGAAGTTGAAATCGGCATTCCAGCCGCCTTTATCCTCACCCGAATGGAGCCAGTCGAAGAAGATGCCGCCGGTGCCGCGCGGCTCGTTGCGGTGCGACAGATAGAAGTACTCGTCGCACCAGGCCTTGAATTTCGGGTAATCGGCGACCGCGGCATTCTTCTCGCAAGCGAATTGCATGGCGCGGTGGAAGGCGACGGTATCAGGGTCGTCCTGGGTGCGGCGGCGATCGAGCACCGGTGTCAGATCGGCGCCGCCGCCGAACCATTGGCGCGATGTTACCACCATGCGCGTGTTCATGTGCACGGCCGGAACGTTGGGATTCCACGGGTGCGCGATCAGCGAAATGCCGGATGCCCAGAAGCGCGGGTCTTCCTCGGCGCCGGGCATCTGCTTCCTGAATTCGGGCGAGAATTCGCCATGGACGGTCGAAGTGTGGACGCCGACCTTTTCGAAGACGCGGCCGTGCATCATCGACATGGTGCCGCCGCCACCGCGCCCCTCGTCACGTTCCCATGGCGTCTTTTCGAAGCGGCCGGGCGACCACGAGGCCAGCGGCCCGCCAAGATCCTGCTCGATCTGCTCGAAGGTGGCGCAGATGCGTTCGCGCAGCGCCTCGAACCACAGCCTTGCCTTCATCTTCTTCTGTTCGATGTCGGCGGGCAGGCCTGCCGGTATTTCTGGTCGTTCCAAGTGCCGTCTCCGGTTGGGGCGGCGAGTCCCACAAATGACTCGTCTTTTGCCGGCGCGATCCCTAATCTCTTAAGGGCAAGGGTCAAGTCACTTTGGTTTTGCGCATGATCCTTTCCGAACTCGATTCCGATTTCGGGGTCATGCGCCAGGTGCAAGGAGTTGTTTCGTGCGCACCCCGGCAAGACCGCCGCTGGATGGCCTGAAGAAAAGGCTCGACCAAAGCCGTGCCGAACACGCGCGCATGCCGCGCGATGGTTTCCTGCGCGAGACCTTCGTGCTGCCGCGCTCCGATGCGCGGCTCAAGGCCAAGGAATGGTTCGAGCGCTTTCCCAAGCAGGCCTACTGGACCGAGATCGAAAGCTGGTTCGAGCGGCCGGGCGACTTGATTGAGTTCACCATCAGGCGCTTGCCTGCGGCTGACTAGGATGTCCTCGAGAGAGGCGGAGCAACCAGCCTTCTTGCCCCTGTCCCCTCGCGCGCCAGCCGGTCGCCCTTGTTGCGCAGCGGGCATTTGTCGATAGACATGCAGCCACAGCCGATGCAGTCGGTCAGCCCGTCGCGCAGTTTCTTCAACTGGGCGATCTTGTGATCGAGCCCGTCGCGCCAAGCGGTCGACAAAACGTTCCAGTCATCGCGCGTCGGCGTGCGGCCTTCTGGCAGCGATGCCAGGGCTTCACCGATCTCGGCCAGCGAAATGCCGACCTCCTGCGCCACCTTGATGATCGCCACGCGCCGCAGCACGTCGCGGCCGTAGCGGCGCTGGTTTCCCGCCGTGCGGTGGCTGCGGATCAGGCCGCGGGCCTCATAGAAATGCAATGCCGACACCGCCACACCGCTGCGCATGGCCACCTGGCCGACCGTTAGTTCCGTTATCGGTGCCATTCCTGACTTCCGCTCCGTTTTTCTCTTGACCTCAAGTTAAGTTGAGCTTGTAGCGAAGAGAGATCGTTTGGTCAAATGCAGGAGAAGGCGATGTGCGCCTGGGTAAGAATAAGTGGGAAAGCCCCTGTCGTCGTCGACGATAGGGGTGATGTTGTCGACGGGTTGCGGATCCTATCCCAGTTGCCGGATGGCTTCGCCCGCCACCATGGCGACGGAAAGCGCGACATTGATGCTGCGCGCCGCGCCCTGCATGGGGATGGTCAGCCGCGCATCCGCCGCCTGATGAACAGGATCCGGAACGCCTGCGGATTCGCGGCCGAACAGGAGGATGTCGCCATCGGCGAAGGTGAAGCTGGTGTAAGCGGTCGTGGCTTTGGTCGACAGCAGCACCAGCCGGTGCGCGCCGGCTTTGCGCCAGTCCTCGAAGGCGTGCCAGTCGACATGCCGGATCAGAGCAGCCATTTCGAGGTAGTCCATGCCGGCTCGCTTGAGCGCTTTGTCGGAGAGCGGAAAGCCTGCCGGTTCAATGATATCTACGCCGAGCCCGAGGCAAGCGGCGAAGCGCAGGATTGTCCCGGTGTTGCCGGCGATATCCGGCTGGTAGAGCGCGATGCGGAGACGACAGTTCATTTCCGCGTCTTTCTAATAAGTGGCAAATCGGCCACAGCGGGCTCGCGGTTTTGGAAATTGCTGGACCTGCGGGTGGCCATTTTCTGCGAAGTCGGGTATGTCAGCTCCATTGTCAACCCGAACCGATGGAGGGGTAATTCATGATGACCATGCACATCCAGCGCCCCTCTCGTGGGCTTACCTGCCTGCAGGCGGTTTCGGTACGACGATTCTCCTGACTCTCTAAGACTTGATCGCCCCGATTCCCGCCGAAACGATTTTTCGGCTCTCGAAGGAATCCTGCGATGTTTTTCAAAAAGTCAAAAGGGCTAAACGCCCCAACTGAAGCTGTCCGGACCGATGCTTGTCGTGTCCAGACCGACGCAAAGCGCGCCTCCGGCCGAATGCCGGCGGACGATATTGCTTCGCCTTTTTATCTCGATTTTCACACGGAGGACGGACCGATGTTCGATCCCTATAGAATACCGGGCTCGAGGAGCCTGCATATCCACCGACTGCCGACCTGGGCGCTGCTGATCGGCGACACCTATTCGTCGGCGGTTCACGCCGAGGTTCGCCGCCGGCCGCATCGGGGCATGCTGCCGGATGTCGATTTTTCGCGCGCGGTTCCCGATCTGAGCCGGCCTTCGCTGGTGCGCCGGATCATCCGACTGATCCGGCCGGGCGCGAAAAACCGGGCTGGCGGCACCGTGTCGTCAGGATCGTCTGGCGCAGCTGTCGGCGAAAAGCCCGCGAGCCCCTATATTGCGCGAAGCAGGGCCGACGGTCCGGGTGATTCCAGACCGTCGGCCCTTGACGCCATGGGTTCCGGGATTTCGTACGCTCACGTGCCGCGTAAGCGGCAAACACATTTCACAGGCATAACCTATGTTGTTGTTTAGCTGGTTTGAAAAAAGGCTCGATCCGTTCCCCGCGGCGGAACCGGTCGAGCCGCCCAAGACGCTGGTTGCCTTCTGCCTGCATTATACCCGCGGCGCATGGCCCTATATCGTTTTCGACGCGGTGCTGGTGACGGCCATCGCGATCGCGGAAGTATGGATGTTCGGCTTCCTCGGCCGCATCGTCGACTGGCTGTCGGGGCAGAATCGCGAAACCTTCCTGCAGACGGAAGCCTGGAAGCTCGCCGGCATGGCCTTCATCGTGCTGTTCGCGCTGCCGGGCACGGTATGGCTGCATTCGTTTCTCAACCAGCAGACGCTGATGGGCAATTATCCCATGCGCATCCGCTGGCAGGTGCACCGCTATCTGCTCAAGCAGTCGATGAGTTTCTACCAGGACGAGTTCGCCGGCCGCATCGCGACAAAGCTGATGCAGACGGCTCTCGCCGTGCGCGAATGCGTCATCAAGGTGATCGACGTCCTGAACTACGTTATCGTCTATTTCCTCGGCATGCTGCTCATCGTCGGCTCGGCCGACTGGCGGCTGGCCGCGCCGCTCGGCGTCTGGCTGGTCGGCTATATCCTTTTGCTGCGGTTTTTCATTCCCCGGCTGGGCAAGGTTGGCGAGGAACAGGCCAATGCGCGCTCGATCATGACGGGCCGTGTCGTCGACAGCTACTCCAACATCCAGACGGTCAAGCTGTTCAGCCATGCACGCCGCGAAGCGTCATTCGCCAAAGACGGCATGTCCGGCTTTCTCGAAACGGTCTACCGGTCGATGCGGCTGGTGACAGTGCTTTTTGGCTCGCTTTACATCCTGAATGCATTGCTCCTGTTCTCTGTCACCGCGATGGCGTTGTGGCTGTGGCTGGGGCAAGCAGTGACGATCGGCGCGGTCGCCGTGGTCATCGGCCTTGTGCTCAGGATGTGGGGCATGTCGCAATGGATCATGTGGGAAATGTCGGGCCTCTTCGAGAACATCGGCACGGTGCAGGATGGCATCGCCTCGATCTCGCTGCCGCGCCTTGTCGAGGACAGGCCGGACGCGAAGGAGATCAGCGTTTCCAGGGGTGAGATCCGCTTCGAGGACATCCGCTTCCACTACGGCAAGCAGAAGGGGGTGATCGAAGGCCTGTCGCTGGCGGTGAAGCCGGGCGAAAAGGTCGGCATCGTCGGCCGTTCCGGCGCCGGCAAGTCGACGCTGGTCAACCTATTGCTGCGCTTCTACGACCTTGAAGCCGGGCAGATATTGATCGACGGCCAGGAGATCGCCGGTGTGAAGCAGGATTCGCTGCGTGCGCAGATCGGCATGGTCACGCAGGACACCTCGCTGCTGCATCGTTCGGTGCGCGAGAACATCCTTTATGGCCGGCCCGATGCCACCGACGAGATGCTTGTCGAGGCGGCGCGCCGCGCCGAGGCGCTGGATTTCATCGGCGGGCTTTCGGATGCCAGCGGCCGCAAGGGCTTCGATGCCCATGTCGGTGACCGCGGCGTCAAATTGTCCGGCGGCCAGCGGCAACGCGTCGCCATTGCTCGCGTTATGTTGAAGGACGCACCTATACTTATCCTTGACGAAGCGACCTCGGCGCTTGATTCCGAAGCCGAGGCGGCGATCCAGGAGAATCTCTACAAGCTCATGCAAGGCAAAACCGTCATCGCCATAGCGCACCGGCTGTCGACCATCGCGGCGATGGACAGGCTGGTGGTGATGGACAAGGGCCGTGTCATCGAGGAAGGTTCGCACGAGGAACTCGTCGCCAAGGGCGGGCTCTACGCGCAGCTCTGGCAGCGCCAGTCGGGCGGGTTCCTGCTTGAGGACGGTCCCGCCGACGCCGCCAACGACGCACTTGCAAAGGGGCAAGCCGCAGAATGATGGCCGCCGCATGATGACTGCCGTCTATCGCTGGTTCGAGAACTGGGTCTATCCCTTCAGGGAGCCAGCGAATCTTCGGCCACCGACCAGCGTCGGCGGCTTTCTCTGGCATTATGTCGGCCAGGCGAAGTTCGCCTTCTTCGCCATGCTGGTCATCGGCGGCATCGCGCCGCTGGTCGAGGCCGGCGTGTTCTACTTCGTAGGGCGGCTGGTCGATATTCTCGACCAGCTTCCCGCCGAGCGCAGCTGGCACGCCTTGTGGAACGCCGCCGGCCCTGAACTGGTGTTCATGATTGCGGTGGTGCTGGTCATCCGCACCATCGTCGTCGGCCTGTCGGCGCTGGTCGACGAACAGACGATCACGCCGGGCTTCTACAATCTGGTGCGCTGGCAAGCGCACCGGCATGTGTCCCGCCAGTCTTACGCCTTCTTCCAGAACGATTTTGCCGGCCGCATCGCCACGAAGGTCTGGCAGGCGGGGCAAGCGACCGGCGACCTGATGGAAAGCTTCATCGAGGTCGTCTGGTTCATGATCGTCTACACGGTGACGACGCTGGCGCTGGTCGCAGGCCTCGATCTCAGGCTGGCGGTGCTGGTGGTGATCTGGATTTCCGCCTTCGGTTGGTTGGCCAAACTCTATCTGCCGGCAATCCGCAAGCACGCGGAGGAAACCGCCGAGGCCGGCTCGATGATCACCGGCCGCATCGTCGATTCCTATTCCAACGTGCAGACGCTGAAACTGTTCTCGGCCGACGGCGACGACCGCTACATCAGGAACGGTTTCGACATCTACCTCGACGCATTGCGCCCGTTCACCCGCCGGCTGACCGGCGTGCGCATGGCGCTGACGACGCTGTCGGGCATCATGATCACGGCGATCGGCTGTTTTGCCGTCTATCTCTGGGTCGAGGGCTCGATCACAGTCGGCGCTGTCGCCTTCACCCTGTCGCTGGTGCTGCGGCTCAACATGCTGCTTGGCCGGCTGATGATGCAGCTCAACAGCATCTTGCGAAACCTCGGCGTACTGGAGAACTCCAAGGCGCTGATTTCGCAGCCGCTCGGCCTCACCGATGCGCCCGACGCCAAGGAACTCGTGGTGGCAGGCGGGCGTATCGAGGTGAAGAACGTCGAGTTCCATTACGGCAAAGGTTTCGGCGTGCTGAACGGCATCGACCTTGTCGTCAAGCCGGGCGAGAAGGTCGGGCTGGTCGGACCGTCTGGCGCGGGCAAGACGACCCTCGCCAATCTGATCCTGCGGCTCTACGATCTGGAGAGCGGGTCGATCACCATCGATGGCCAGGATGTCGCCAAAGTCACGCAAAATTCGCTGCGCGCCAATATCGGCGTCGTCAGCCAGGACACGGCGCTGTTCCACCGTTCGCTGCGCGACAACATCAAGCTCGGCATGCCTGACGCGACCGATGCGGAGGTGATCGCGGCGGCGAAAAAGGCCGAAGCGCACGAGTTCATCCTGACCTTGCGCGACAACAGGGACCGCGCCGGCTACGAGGCCTTTGTCGGCGAGCGCGGCGTCAAACTGTCGGGCGGCCAGCGCCAGCGCGTGGCGATCGCCCGCGTGTTCCTCAAGGATGCGCCGATCCTGATTCTCGACGAAGCGACCTCGGCTCTCGATTCCGACATCGAGGCGGCGATCCAGGAGAATCTGACGCGGCTAATGGAAAACAAGACGGTCATCGCCATCGCCCACCGGCTGTCGACGATCGCAGCACTCGACCGGCTGGTGGTGCTCGACGGCGGCCGCATCGTCGAGCAAGGCACGCATGACCAATTGGTGGCGCTCGACGGGCTCTATGCGCGGCTGTGGAAGCGGCAGTCCGGCGGTTTTCTCTACCACGAGGACAGCGTGCTCGAAGAGACACGCCCGGCGGAGTAGCTCCATGGGTGGATCAACAGGCGCCATCCCAGAGGTCGGCTACGTGCTCAAGCGGCTCCGGCCGACCGTGCCGGCCTTCGACACGCTGAAGGAAGAGAGCCGGCTGGAAGGCTACTGGATGTTGGTGCGCCTGGCGGATGGCTGGGCAAGTGGCCGCAACAAGTTCCTGAAACGGGGCGAGGCGCTGTACGGAGCCTGGGATGGAAGGGAACTCGCCGGCCTGTGCGGGCTGAACATCGATCCCTATTTCGAGGCCAGGGACCACGGCCGAGTCCGGCACCTGTTCGTCAGTGCCCGCCACCGTCGCGCCGGCCTTGGCCGGATGCTGGTTGAAACCGTTATCGACAGGGCACGTCACCATTTCGCCGCGCTGAACACCCGCGCGCCGCAAGAGGCTTTTGGTTTTTACGAACGGCTTGGATTTACCCGCGTGGAAGGCGAAGAATTCGTCACTCACCGCATGGTTTTCGGGAAAGGAGGCTGAAATGTCCTTGCGTCCGCCATCTCATCTTGCCGGCGCTACCGCTGCCGAAGCCGCCTTCGACGCGCTCGGCCATGAAATATTGGCGGAAAAGGCGGCAGCACTTGGCCGCGCCGGTCAGCGGGTAGACGAAACGCTGGCCAGGCTGCGCGACAATGCCGACGAGCAACTGCGCCCCCGGCTGCTCAAGGATGCCGCCGAGGCGGTGCATGGCTATTTCATCCAGCGCGAGCTGTGCGGCTTGCGCAAGCACGATGCCGTCATTCGTGAATACAACATCCCGAAAGCGGTGCTGGCCAGGCTCGGCGCGAAATAACTCTCTTTTGTTGGACCATGATCTTATTCCGAAAACCGGTTCCCACTTTTCGGGATCATGGTCTACTCAAGCCATTCGGTGATGAAGCTGCCATTCTCGTGGATGTCGGTCGTCTCCAGCGGGCCTGGGCCGAGATTGGTGAATTTGTGCGGCGTATTGGGCGGCACGATCAGGATCTGGCCGGCGGATGCCTCGATCTCCTGGTCGCCGACAGTGAACAGGCCGGTGCCCTGGCGGATGATGAAGATCTCCGCGTAGGGATGCGTATGCAGGCGCGGGCCGCCGCCGACGCCAGGCAGATAGTTGAAGATCAGGCAGGAGTTGGAATTGTAGGCGCCACATTGCAACTCGCCCTTCCAATGGTCGGAGCGAACGGCCCAAGTGTCGCGGTCTATGACGTGTGCCATGATGGCAAGGATAGACCCGGCTGGCGCCTTGTGTCGAGGCGAACAAGGGCGTCGGATTTGCGGTTGTTTCCCGGTTGTTTAGCGATGTTTGGCGGCTATCCGGCGTCGCGTTGACCGGTGGCGGATTTTGTCCCCGCGACAATCTGCCCTTGTGCCTTCACCCGTCTGGACAAAAACGGGCTTCACGCATAAACCGAAGTCCAAATGCCGGAGGAATTCGCAAGCCTGTTCGCCATGCGCTGTCGGGTTGGCGTAATTGAGCGGGGAACAAGGCTCAGCCACCGGCACGGAAGAGGCGAAAGGATCAGGCACCCGTGAGCGCAACCGACACCCAGGATCCCAACCGTCGTGATTTTCTCTACGTCGCCACCGGCATGGCCGCAGTGGTCGGCGCGGGTGCCTTCGCGTGGCCGTTCATCGACCAGATGCGCCCCGATGCCTCGACGCTGGCGCTCGCTTCCGTCGAAGTCGACGTCGCCTCGCTGACGCCGGGCATGTCGCTGATCGTCAAGTGGCGCGGCAAGCCGGTCGTGGTCCGCAACCGCACCGAACAGGAAATGAAGGACGGCGAGGCTGTCAATCTCGCCGATCTCAAGGATCCGATCGCCCGCAACGCCAATCTGCCGTCCGATGCGCCGGCGACCGATGCCAACCGCACCACGCCCGGCAAGGAGGCCTGGATGGTGATGGTTCAGGTCTGCACGCATCTCGGCTGCATTCCGCTTGGCCAGGAAGGCGATTTCGGCGGCTGGTTCTGCCCGTGCCACGGTTCGCAATACGATACGGCCGGCCGCATCCGCAAAGGCCCGGCGCCTGAGAACATGGCGGTTCCGGTATTCAAGTTCATTTCCGATACCAAGATCCTTATCGGTTGAGGCAGGGGATATTTCGATGAGCGAGGGACACTCGACCTATACGCCCAAAACCGGTCTCGGACGCTGGTTCGACGCCCGCATGCCGCTGCCGCGGCTGGTCTATGACAGCTTCGTTGCCTATCCGGTGCCGCGCAACCTCAACTATGCGTGGACCTTTGGCGGCATCCTTTCGATCATGCTGGTGGCGCAGATCCTGACCGGCATCGTGCTGGCCATGCATTACACGGCTGACACCAATCTGGCCTTCGGCTCGGTCGAGAAGATCGTGCGCGACGTGAATTCCGGCTGGCTGCTGCGCTACATGCATTCGAACGGCGCCTCGTTCTTCTTCGTCGCCGTCTACATCCACATCTTCCGTGGCCTCTATTACGGCTCCTACAAGGCGCCGCGCGAGCTGCTGTGGATCCTCGGCTGCATTATCTATCTCCTGATGATGGCGACCGGCTTCATGGGCTACGTGCTGCCATGGGGCCAGATGAGCTTCTGGGGCGCCACCGTCATCACCGGCTTCTTCAGCGCCATTCCGCTGGTCGGCGACTGGATCCAGCAGCTGCTGCTCGGCGGCTTTGCCGTCGACAACCCGACGCTGAACCGCTTCTTTGCGCTGCACTATCTGTTGCCGTTCATGATTGCCGGCGTCGTCGTTTTGCACATCTGGGCGCTGCATGTCGTGGGCCAGTCGAACCCGACGGGTATCGAGGTCAAGTCGAAGACCGACACTGTCGCCTTCACCCCCTACGCGACCATCAAGGACGCGTTCGGCATGATCGTGTTCCTGTTCTTCTTCGCCTATTTCGTCTTCTACCTGCCGAACTATCTCGGCCATCCCGACAACTACATCGTCGCCAACCCGCTGAAGACGCCGGCCCACATCGTGCCCGAATGGTACTTCCTGCCGTTCTACGCGATCCTGCGCGCCATCACCTTCAATGTCGGGCCGATCAACTCCAAGCTCGGCGGCGTGCTGTGCATGTTCGGCGCCATCGTCATGTTGTTCCTGGTGCCGTGGCTCGACACTTCGAAGGTGCGCTCGGCGGTTTACCGGCCCTGGTACAAGCTGTTCTTCTGGCTGTTCGTGGCCGATGCCATCCTGCTTGGCTGGCTGGGCTCGCAGCCGGCCGAAGGCAGCTATGTGTTCATGGCGCAGATGGCGACATTGTTCTACTTCGCCTTCTTCCTGATCGCGCTGCCGGTGCTCGGACTGATCGAGACGCCGCGACGGCTGCCGAACTCGATCACCGAGGCGGTCCTCGAGAAGAACAAGGGCGGCAGCGGACATCCGGCGGGCGCTACGGCGGCGCCGGAAACCAAAGGCTGAGCGGGTAGAGAATCTAAGGGGATTTGGCATGAAAAAGATTCTCACCTCGCTGGCGCTGATCGGCCTCGTGGCCGTCGCCGCTGGGGCCGCGGGCACTCGGGCGATCGCCGCCGAAGAGGCACACAATGTGGCCAATCCGACGCATTTCCCGATCGACGAGCCAAAGGAAATGGACTGGAGTTTCACCGGCCCGTTCGGCACTTACGACAAGGCGCAGCTGCAGCGCGGCCTCAAGGTCTACAAGGAAGTCTGCTCGGCCTGCCATTCGATGAACCTGGTGGCGTTCCGAACGTTGTCGGACCTCGGCTATTCCGATGCGCAGATCAAGACGCTGTCGGCCGAGTACACGATCCATGACGGTCCCAACGATGCCGGCGACATGTTCGACCGTCCAGGCAAGCCGTCCGACCACTTCCCGCCGCCGTTCGCCAACGACGAAGCGGCCGCCGCTTCCAATGGCGGCGCTGCCCCGCCCGACATGTCGCTGCTGGCCAAGGCTCGCGGCGTCGAGCGCGGCTTTCCGCAATTCGTCTTCGACATCTTCACACAATACGATGCCGGCGGTCCCGACTATATCCACTCGCTGCTGACCGGCTACGACCAGACGCCGCCGGCCGGCATGGTGATCCCGGAAGGCACCCACTACAATCCGTACTTCATGTCCGGCGTGTCGCTGAAAATGCCCAAGCCGCTCTCCGACGGCCAGGTGACCTATGATGACGGTGCGCCGCAGACCGTCGACCAGTATTCCCGCGATGTCTCCGCCTTCCTGGCGTGGGCGGCCGAGCCGCATATGGAAGACCGCAAGAAGACCGGTTTTCGCGTTCTGGTGTTCCTGCTTTTGTTCGGCGCGCTGGTCTATCTCACCAAGCGCAAGGTGTGGGAAGACGTGGCCCACTAGACCACACAATCAAGTGATCGCGAAGGGCGCCGAGAGGCGCCCTTTTGCATTTCCGGAGGCTGGTCATGTCACATGGCCGTCATCGCATCCGGCGATCCTGTGCTGCTCTCATCAAAGGATCGCATTCATGAAAAGATACGCATCGCTCGCGGCAGGCCTGTTGCTGCTCATCCTCGGCTCGGCCGCGCAAGCGGAAGACGCCCAGCCCTTCGTCACCAACAAGGACGTCGACCTGACGATGATCCTGCCGCCGCCGCCGGCAAACGATTCGGCGCAGACCAAGGCCGAACTCGGCGAGGTGCTGACGCTGCAGGTGACGCGCACCCCGGAGATGGTCGCCAGCGCGGTGGCCGATGCCGAGGAGAATGTCTGGCGCTTTGCCGACGTCATGGGGCCGAAATTCAACAAGGAAACGCTGCCGAAATTCAGCGCTTTCTTCGATCGCGTGGTGGCTACCGAAGGGGCTGTCGTCGACCCGGCCAAGGATGTCTGGAAGCGCCCGCGCCCGCATCAGCTCAGCGATCTCGTCAAGCCGGCGGTCAAGCTGTCGAGCTCCGGTTCCTGGCCGTCTGGCCATGCCACCGTAGGCACGATGATGGGCATCATCCTGTCCGACATGGTCCCGGAAAAGCGCGCCGAGATCATGGCGCGTGCGGCCGAATACGCCCACAACCGCGAGGTCGGCGGCATCCACTATGCGTCCGACGTCGAGATGGGCAAGATTTCCGGCAGCGTTATTGCCGCGGTCCTGCTCAACCGGGACGACTTCAAGGCTGAATATGAAGTGGCCAGGGCCGAGCTTCGTTCCGATCTCGGCATGTAATCCTCGTCAGCCGGATTTAGACGGGAAGGGGCGCTTAAGGCGCTCCTTTTTTGTTAACGCTCGTGCTCAAGCGAAAGTTCGGCAATTAGTCCGTTGGCATGGCGGCATCAGGTTGATATTCGACGCATCGAACGGTGGCGAGAAGCTCGTCCCGCCATGGCCTTTGGAATTCGATGATGCGGCTCAGCGACTGTCACAACTTTTCCGATTTCCGGCGGATGGCACAGCAGCGGCTGCCCGGGCCGATCTTCAACTACATCGACGGCGCGGCCGACGATGAGGTCACTTATCGCCGCAACACCGAAAGCTTCGAGACCTGCGACCTTGTTCCCAACGTGCTGCGCGGAGTGAGCGAGGTCGACATGTCGGTGATGGTCATGGGCCAGAAGCTGGCGATGCCGTTCTATTGCTCGCCGACCGCCTTGCAGCGCCTGTTCCACCATCAGGGTGAGCGCGCGGTCGCCAGGGCCGCCGCCAAATACGGCACCATGTTCGGCGTCTCCTCGCTTGGCACCGTCAGCCTCGAGGAGGCGCGCGGCATCAGCAGCAGCCCACAGGTCTACCAGTTCTATTTCCACCGGGATCGCGGCCTCAACCGGGCGATGATGCAGCGCGCAAAGGCGGTTGGCGTCGAGGTGATGATGCTGACCGTCGACAGCATCACCGGGGGAAACCGCGAGCGCGACAAACGCACCGGCTTTGCCATTCCCTTCAAGCTCAATCTCGCCGGAATGGCACAGTTCGCGCTCAAGCCGGCCTGGGCGATCAACTATTTCACCCATGAGGGGTTCAAGCTGCCGCAGCTCGACGAGCATGTCGACATGGGCGGCGGCACGATGTCGATCAGCCGCTACTTCACCGAGATGCTAGACCCGTCGATGACGTGGGACGACGTGGCCGAGATGGTCAAGCTTTGGTCGGGTCCGTTCTGCCTCAAGGGCGTCATGTCGGTGGAGGATGCAAGACGCGCCGTCGACATCGGCTGCAGCGGCATCGTGCTGTCGAACCATGGCGGGCGGCAGCTGGATGGCTCGCGGGCGGCGTTCGATCAGCTTGCCGAGATCGTCGACGCCGTTGGCGACAGGATCGACGTCATCATGGATGGCGGCGTGCAGCGCGGCACCCATGTGCTGAAGGCGCTGTCGCTCGGTGCCAAGGCCGTCGGCGTCGGACGCTATTATCTGTTTCCGCTCGCGGCGGCCGGCCAGCCCGGCGTCGAACGGGCGCTTGAACAGATGCGGGTCGAGATCGAACGCGGCATGAAGCTGATGGGCTGCAGTTCGATCGAACAATTGTCGCGCAAGAACCTCCGTTTCAGGTAATCTCGACCCATGAAATCCTCCCTCGAAGACACATTGCTCGCCGCGATCCGCACCATTCCGGATTATCCCAAGCCCGGCATCCTGTTTCGCGACATCACCACGCTGCTCGGCAATGCGCGCGCCTTCCGCCGCGCCATCGACGAACTGGTGCATCCCTATGCCGGCCAGAAGATCGACAAGATCGCCGGCATCGAGGCACGTGGATTCATCCTTGGCGGCGCCGTCGCCCATCAGCTCTCGGCCGGTTTCGTGCCGATCCGCAAGAAGGGCAAGCTGCCCTACGAAACGGTGCGCGTCGCCTACAGCCTGGAATACGGACTGGACGAGATGGAGATGCACAAGGACGGCGTTGCTCCGGGCGAGAAGGTGATCCTGGTCGACGATCTGATCGCCACCGGCGGAACGGCTGAAGCCGCGGTCAAGCTGCTGCGCCAGATCGGCGCCGACATCCTCGCCGCCTGTTTTGTCATCGACCTGCCGGACCTCGGCGGCCGCGCCAAGCTCGAAGCCCTCGGTGTGCCGGTCAGAACGCTGATAGGGTTCGAAGGACATTGAGGAGTGCTCTCCCTTCTCCTACAACAAGGGAGAGGGAAAGTGGCGTTACTCGGCCTTCACCAGAACGGCGCTTTCGAACTCGAGCACCTTGTCGCCGGTGGAATCGAAAGCTTCCGAACGCAGTGCCAGCAGCCGCCAACCGGGGCGTGAGGCGATTGGGCGGTGCGACAGCGCGGTGCGCGTGAAGGTGATGGTTTGCCCGGCATAGACCGGCTTCAGCCATTTCAGGTTCTTGAAGCCGGGCGAGGGGCCGAATTCCGGCACTGGACCGGGACCGCTCCACGCAGCGATCTCGGCGTCCATACGGTTTTCCAGATTGAGTTTCATCCAGGTCGCGGCCGTGTGCCAGCCGGACGCGCAGAGGCCGCCGAGCACACTTTTCTTCGCGGCCTCCTCGTCGATATGGAAGATTTGCGGGTCGTACTTACGGGCGAAGGCCTTGATCGCCTCGGGCTCGAATGTGTGCGAGCCGAGCGTGACGGTGGTGCCGATACGGAAGAACTCGTCCAGTGTCATGCTTGGCTCCCCGCGGCATCGTGCGTGAGGAACATGACGGAGTTCTCGAGCTCGAAGACGCTTTCGCCACGCTGGTTGAACAGTTCGCTGCGCATGGTAACGAAGCCGAGTTGCGGCTTCGATTTCGACAGGCGCTTGGCAATAACCATCAGGGTGCCGGTCAGTTGGTCGCCGGCCAAGACCGGCTTTTTCCATTTGACCTGATCGACTCCGGGCGCGCCCTGGCAGGTCGAGTCCAGCAGGAACGCATCGCACAGCATGCGCATGAACATTGCGCAGGTGTGCCAGCCCGACGCTGCCAGCCCGCCGAGGATGCTGGCCTTGCCGGCTTCCTCGTCGAGATGCATCGGCTGCGGGTCGAATTCTCCGGCGAATTCGACGATCTCGGCGGCACTCACGAGCTTCGAGCCGAGGTCGATCGACGCGCCCTCGATGAAGTCCTCATAGGCCCATGTTTTTATCTCTGCAGTCATGGTCTGGAATCCGGCTTGTCGACCCACGATCCCCAGGATCGGGGTTTCCGGATGCAGGCCGGCGTTCATTTGGTCAAGCGATTTCTACTGCGCCAGCCTGTGGCAGCCGATCGACAGGGCCACTCAGAGCCAGCCGCGGCGGCGGAAGTACCAGAAGGGCAGGATCGCCGACAGCACCATCATGGCGATGGCGAAGGGATAGCCAAGTTGCCATTTCAACTCGGGGATGATGTCGAAATTCATGCCGTAGATCGAGGCGACCAAAGTCGGCGGCAGGAAGATGACGGCGGCGACCGAGAAGATCTTGATGATGGCGTTCTGCTCGATCGAGATCATGCCGAGCGTGGCGTCGAGCAGGAAGGAGATCTTCTGCGACAGGAAGGTGGCGTGGTCGGCGAGCGACAGCACATCGCGCGACAGCGTCTTGATGCGCGCCTTGGTGTCCTTGCTCATCTTGGTGCGGGTCGAGGCATGGGCGAAAAAGCCTGCCAGGCGCTGCAGCGAGATCAGGCTGTCGCGGATCGAAGACGCGATGTCCTCCTTGCGGCCGATGGCTTTCAGGAGTTCCTGGAAGTCGCGATTGCGCTTGGAAACCTTGGTCGATCGCGCCTCGAATATATCGCGCGAGATAGCTTCGATGTCGCGGCCGGCGCGCTCAAGAATATCGGCGAGACGATCGACGATCGCCTCCAGCAAGCCGATCAGGATGGTGTCGCCGCTGGTGCAGCCGGTCGCCACCTTCTCGGCGCGCTGCGGAAAGGTCTTGAAGGCCTTCGGCTCGTGGTAACGCACAGTGATCAACCTTGTGCCGGCGAGCACGAAGGTGACCGGCGACATCAAGGGATCGTCGATTTCGGTCTGGGCGGGCAGGGTGGCGGTCATGAAGTAGGCGCCGTCCTCGACATAGAGGCGGCTCGAAATCTCGATCTCCTCCATCTCCTCGCGCGTCGGAATGGCAACGCCGAGCCAGCTCTCGATCGTCGCTTCCTCTTCCTTTGTCGGGTTGAACAGGTCCGCCCAGACGATGGTCTCGCTGTTTGCCAGGAGATCGTCGACGACGCGCAGGCGGTCATTGTCCACGACGAAGGCCTTGATCATCGCCTGATATCCCTTGCTGGGGCCAAAGGGTGCGTTCGGATTGACGCGTCGTGTTGGATTGCACGAGACGGACACTTTCGCCGAAAGCCGACCGCGTGCCCCAGCCGATTAGACCCGTGATGTGACAAGGTCAAGGCAGGCCATGCCGCCCGCAAAACAGGTCAACGGCAAGTGCTGTCAACGATGCAGAGAGATAGCGGACGGCACATTGCCGCCCGCCATCTTAGGATACGTCTACCGGGAGTTTGGCAGGATCTGGTGCAGCACGATGGCCCAGATCGCGCCGAAGGCGATCGATGAGCCGAGGATGTACTGCACGAGGTCGGGGAGCGTCTTGACGAAATCCGGCGGCGCCAGCGTGGCAAACAGCGCCATCAGGATCGGCAGACCGATGACCAGCATGTTGCGCTCGGTCAGGGGTGTACCGCGCACGACGCGGAAACCGTTCATGGCGATGACGACGCAGAGGACGCCGAAAACGCCGCCGATGACAGGCCCCGGTATCGAGGCGATGACCGCCGAAAGCTTGCCGATCAGCCCGAACAGCACCAGGAAGATGCCGGCGGCGGCAAAGGCGGCGCGGCTGGCAATGCCGGTGATGGCAATGATGCCGGCATTGGACGAATAGCCGGTCACCGGGGTGCTGCACAGCAGCGCGCTGACCAGGCAGCCGAGGCCTTCACCTGTCGAGCTGCTCGTCTGACAGCGGCTTGTCGATGACGGCGCCGACGGCGAACCAGGTGCCGGTGGTTTCGGCGAGAACGACGATGTAGACGATCAGCATCGTCAGTGTCGCCGACAGCGAGAACGTCACGTCGAGATTGAGGAAGGCGATTCGCGGCATGGAAAACCATGTCGCGTCCGCAACGCCCGCCATGTTCAACTGGCCCATGAAGGCGGCGGCCACGCTGCCTGCCACCAGGGCGATGATCACGGACAGCAGGCGCAGCCAGGCGCCCTTCGCGCCAAGTGCCATGCCGGTCAGCATGCAGCCGACGAGGAAGGCAGCGGCGATAAAAGCGAGGACGATGTTGCCGCCGACCGTGGCGGTGCGGTGAACCGCGAACACGCTCTCCTTGAGCGCCACCGGCATCAAGGCGACGCCGACGATGATGATGATCGCGCCGCCGACGATGGGCGGTACGAAGCGGTTGACGAGGCGATGGAAGATTCTTGTCGGCGAACCGAGCAGGATCACCAGTATGGCGCCCGGAATGAGCGCTCCGACCACGGCGGAGAGACCGCCAACGCCGCCGCCTGCTCCGAAGGCGATGGCCAGCACCGCGCCGATCGGGACGAAGGACGGCCCCTGGACGACCGGCAGCCGCATCAAAAGCTGCGACTGGATCAGTGTGGCGATGCCTGCGGCCACGAATGCGGACTGGATAAAGGCGCCGGCATCGCCGACGCTGAAGGCGAGCACCGATGCGATGATAAACGGCACGATATAGACGTCCATCGCCAGTACATGCTGGAGGCCGAGCAGCGCTGCCTTGCCCCATGGCAGCGGATCGTCCGGTTGGGCAATCAATGTGATCTCTGACGCAACGCGTTCCATGTACCGTTCCCCTTCTGGCCCTCTGGAAATCTTCGCTCGATCATGGGATCAGTCGGGGCCGAAGGACAGCGGCCACAACATTTGCCAACTGTTTTTTTGTAGGCCAAGCAGACCGTTAGCCTAACCGGAGCCGCAATGACGAGAGAACCCTTCACGCTGCTCGGCACCGCCTTCCACACGCCCCAACGCGGCAGGCTGGAGGTGCTGAAGGACCATCTGTTCAGCGTCGATGCACAGGGGCGCATCGCGGAAATGCTGGCGCCGGATCATCGCGAGTACGAGGTCAGGCAGAACGCTGCCCGCCAGGCGGGCACGCTGGTTGAGCTTGCCAATGGTCAGTTCCTGCTGCCCGGTCTCATCGACCTGCATATCCATGCGCCGCAATGGCCGCAGATGGGCAAGGCGCTGGATGTGCCGCTCGAAGTCTGGCTGCAGAAATACACCTTTCCGCTCGAAGCGCGCTACGCCGACGTCGACTATGCCCGCGAGGTCTATGCCGATCTGGTCGACAATTTGCTGGCGAACGGCACCACCACGGCGCTCTATTTCGCCACGATCCATGTCGACGCAAGCCTGGTGCTCGCCGAGACCTGTCTTGAGAAGGGGCAGCGCGCGCTTGTCGGCAAGGTGGTGATGGACGATCCAGAGCAGTGCCCACCCTTCTACCGCGATGCCGATGCGGCAAGCGCGGTGTCGGACACCAGACGGTTCATCGAGGCGGTCCAGGTGCTAGATCCGCGCGACAGGCCGCTCGTCCAGCCGGCGATCACACCGCGCTTCATCCCAAGCTGCACGGATGCGGCGCTGCAAGGACTCGGCGAGCTGGCAACCGAATTCGGCTGCCACGTGCAGACGCATTGCTCGGAGAGCGACTGGGCAAAGCAGTTCGTCGAGACGCGCTTCGGCCGCACCGATGCGGCAAGCCTTGATGGTTTCGGCCTGCTCACCCGGCATACGATCCTGGCGCATTCGAATTTCATCGATGAGCAGGATATGGACCTCATAGAGGAGAGGGGCGCGGCTGTTGCCCATTGCCCGCTGTCCAATTTCTATTTCGCCAATGCCGCATTTCCGCTGCGCGCAGCACTTGACCGGCACATGCACGTCGGGCTCGGAACCGACATTTCCGGAGGCTACAGCCCGTCACTGTTCGATGGCTGCCGACATGCATTGTCAGCGTCGAGGACGCTGCAAAGCGGTGTGCATGCCGGCCTGCCGCCGGAGCAACGCGGTGCGCCCGGCGAACCCATCACGCACCAGGAGGCGTTCTGGCTGGCGACCGCCGGCGGTGCGGAAGCACTTGATCTGCCGACAGGCAATTTTCGCATCGGCTATGAGTTTGACGCGCTGCTGATCGACACCAGCGCCAGGGCATCGAACATCCACATCGGCATGGCCGACGATACGCTTGAGGAGATATTCCAGAAGATCGTGCTCAACGCAGCGCGGGCCAACATCGCCACGGTCTGGGTGAGTGGCCGGAGGGTAGTTGGGCAATAGCTGGTTTCCCGGGCTAGCCGGAGAGGGCGCTGATCACGCCGCCACGGCGGCGTGACATCCGTCACATCAGGTGTTGAACTTGAACAACAGCACGTCCCCGTCCTGGACGACGTATTCCTTGCCTTCGTCGCGCGCCTTGCCGGCTTCCTTGGCCGCCACTTCGCCGCCCAGTGTGACGAAGTCGTTGTAGGAGATGGTCTGGGCGCGGATGAAGCCGCGCTCGAAATCGGTGTGGATGACACCGGCGGCCTGTGGCGCCTTGTCGCCCTTATGGATGGTCCAGGCGCGCGTCTCCTTCGGCCCGGCGGTGAAATAGGTGATGAGATGCAACAGGTCGTAGCCGGCGCGGATGACCTTGTTCAGGCCGGGTTCGTCGAGGCCCAGCGAGGACAGGAATTCCATTTCTTCCTCGTCGGAGAGCTGGGCGACTTCCGCCTCGATCGCCGCCGAGATCACCACGGTGCCTGCGCCCTGCGCGGCGGCCATCTTTTCCACGGCGCTGGTGTGCTCGTTGCCGGTGGCGGCGTCGGCCTCGGCGACATTGCAGACATAGAGCACGGGATGCGAGGTCAGCAGGTTCAAGCCCTGCAGGATGCGCAAATCTTCGGGCGAAATACCCTTGAGCAGAATGCGGGTCGGCTTGCCGGCCTGCAGCAGTTCGAGCGCTGCCTCCATCAGCGGCAGCACGGTCGTCGCTTCCTTGTCCTTGCTGCCGGCGCGCTTGCGGAATTGCACGATGCGGCGTTCGAGGCTGTCGAGGTCGGCGAGCATCAGCTCGGTTTCGACTGTCTCGGCGTCGGCGACGGGATCGATGCGGCCCTCGACATGGGTGATGTCGTCATCCTCGAAACAGCGCAGCACGTGCACGATGGCATCGACCTCGCGGATATTGGCGAGGAACTGGTTGCCCAGCCCTTCGCCTTTCGAGGCGCCGCGCACCAGGCCGGCAATGTCCACGAAGGATATGCGGGTCGGAATGATCTCCTTCGACTTGGCGATCGCCGCGATCTTCTGCAGGCGCGGATCTGGCACCGCCACCTCGCCGGTGTTCGGTTCGATGGTGCAGAATGGATAGTTGGCGGCTTGCGCCGCAGCCGTTCTGGTCAACGCGTTGAAAAGCGTCGACTTGCCGACGTTGGGCAAGCCAACGATGCCGCATTTGAAACCCATTTTTGTTCGGTCCTATCGGGAAAATAGAAATTTGATCAGGGCTATGGGCGATAGGGGTGATCAACGTCAAGCCCTTCGGTCCCCTTGATGCTCAGTCCTTGCCGCCGAACAGCTTCTTCAGCATGGCGGCCATTGGACCGCTTTCCGGCAGCTTGACCACCGGCTGTTGAGGCCGTGCTTGGCGGACATGACTTTGCTGCTTGTGCGCCGGCTGCTTCGGCGCCGGCTTTTCCGGTTCCGAGCCGGCCTTACCCTGGACGGCGAGGCTGGCCTTGTTCATGAAGCCGGACTCGTCGCCCTTGACGATCATGGCGGCATTGTCGGCGATCGCGTCGAGCAGCGGTTTGAGCCATTCGCGGTCGGCCTTGTCGAAATCGCCGAGCACATGGTGCTGGACCATTTCCTTGACGCCGGGATGGCCGACGCCGATGCGTACGCGGCGATAGGCGTTGCCGACATGGCCGTCGATCGAGCGGATGCCGTTGTGGCCGCCGGCGCCGCCACCGGTCTTGATGCGCAGCTTGCCTTCGGCAAGGTCGATCTCGTCATAGAAGACGGTGAGCGCGGAAAGCTCGAGCTTGTAGAAGCGCAGTGCTTCGCCGACCGACTGGCCGGACAGGTTCATGAAGGTCTGCGGCTTGATCAGGACGATTTTTTCGCCGCCGAGCGTGCCCTCGGAAATCAGGCCCTGGAATTTCTTCGACCAGGGCGAAAAGGAATGGCGGCGGGCGATTGCGTCCGCCGCCATGAAACCGACATTGTGGCGGTTGTCAGCGTATTTCGCGCCCGGATTGCCGAGACCTGCAAACAGCAGCATCGCCTGCTCCGGGCGTGAAAGAGTTACTTCTCTTCGGCGGCAGGAGCCGCTTCAGGTGCAGCCGCTTCAGCCGTCTCTTCCGTCTCCGGCTTCATCGCCGACGAACCGGCAATGGTCGCGATGGTGAAGTCGCGGTCGGAGATCACAGGCTTGACGCCAGCCGGCAGCTTGACCGCCGAGATGTGGATCGAGTCGCCGATGTTGGCGCCGGTGAGATCGACGGTGATGAACTCCGGGATCGCATTGGCCGGGCAGTGGAACTCGACTTCGTGACGCACGATGTTGAGCACGCCGCCGCGCTTGATGCCGGGCGACTTGTCTTCATTGACGAAGTGGACAGGCACGTCGACATTGACCTGGGTGTCCTTGCCGATGCGCAGGAAGTCGACATGGACAGGGAAATCCTTGACCGGGTCGAGCTGGAAGTCCTTCGGCAGGACCTGGATCTTCTTGCCGTCGACATCGATCGTGGCGACCGTGGTCAGAAACCCGCCGCCATGGATCTTGTAGTAGATGTCCTTGTAGGTGAGCGCGATAGCCAGGGGAGGCTGCTTGTCACCATAGATTACTGCAGGCACTTTACCGTTGCGGCGAACTGCACGGGCGGACCCCTTACCGACCTGTTCGCGTGCTTCGGCCTTGAGCTCGTAAGTGTCGTGGCTCATGGCATTTCCTTTCGGTTTGTTCTGGAGCGCTCACGGTGGGCAGAGTGCCTGGACCGTAAACGTCGAAAGCCGACATACCCATGCATGATCTGGTCCGAAAACCGGAATCCACTTTTCGGGATCATGCGGGAAGGCGGCCTTCCGCCGCGTTGCCTCCAAGGGTGTCTACGCGGGTGGCGGCTCTATAGCGGAAGGCGGCCGGAGGTGCAAGCCAAAGGCACGCCCGGCCCGGTGCAGTCCAGGCGGTCGCTATCCGCGCTTTTCGATGACGGCATAAAGCACGTTGCGGTTCTCGCCGAAGAACACCTGCGCCTCGACGGTGTTGCGGTCGACGCTGGCATTGACGATGTTCCACATATCGACCTCCGACCGCAGCAGCAACACCCAGTCCATGAATGTCTCCCGGTAGCCGGCGTCAGGCGTGCCCTCGGCGTAGTTTGCAAACAGGAAGGTGCCGTTCGGCTTCAACATCTGCAGGCAGGTCTTCGTGAGTTTCACGGCGACGTTGTGGGCGAGGTAGTCGTAAAGGCCGGAGGCGTAGATGAAGTCGAATTTGCCGAGCTTGTGGCCTCGCGTGAGCACGGTTCGCACCGAGCCGTCGATGGCTTCGACCGCGGTGCCCTGGAAATCGCGCGCAATCAGCCCAACGCTTTGGGGATCCTGGTCGAGCGCAACCCAGCGCTTGAGACGGCCCTCCGTCAGTGCGACCGAACGATTGGCTTCCCGCAAATGGCCGGCCGCGATCGCCAGGACCTCGGTTTCCGGTCCATTCTTGACCGCAATCTGATCGACATATCGGGTCAAGAGATCGCGCCGCTCCCGTGCGGCGACGCATGACGGTACGTTCTGGGTATGGCTGTACAGGGCCTTGCCGATCTCCGAGGCGTTGGCCACGCTCTCTGCCACATGCGGATCGCAATAGATGTAATCAAGCAACTGCGCGTCGCCGGAATAGCCCCTGGGCTTGGTGAAGGACCAGTGCGTCAGCGGATCCTCGAGAAAATACTTCAGGATCGGATGGTTCTGCGCGACCGGTATCAACGCATGCCAGACGTCGGGATGAACCTTGGAATGCAGGCCATTCAGAAAGGACAGCAAGCGACCGACGATCTCGGCCGGGTTCTTGTCCTGTTCGACCTGCTGCTGTGTCGCGTGGAGAATGAGGGCCAGTTCAGCACGCGCGGTTTCGAACGCTTCGCCATGATGCTCGAGCTTTCCCCGAGGCAGCGTGCCGGCGAGCATCTCGGCAGTAATCAAGCTTTTGCCATCAAGAACGGTCTGCACGCCATCACTCCATAGTTAACAGTCGGTTAACTTATTGCGTAGAATGCTCCCTTTGCCAATGTCGAGCCGACGGCATTTTATCGTTATGATTAATTTCCCGCCAACCATGTTCCTCTTTAGACGGCTTTCGGCCCGAATTCCGGGTTCGAGTTAACGGAAACTTGTCTTGCGCGATTGCATTTGTTTGCCCGGCGTCGCAATCGCCGTCGCGTCCAAGGAGCCGGCCCGCGTGGGGGCAGAAGCTGGAAATGAGTTCGGAAAACAAAATCCCTTTCAAACGGGGTCTATTGTGATGAACGAACACCTGTCATCCGTATTGGTCGATGCGGTTGATGCGGAGCCGTACGAACCGCGCTACGAACTGGGGGCCGACGAGCTTCGCACCCTTTACCGCACGGAAGCGCAGGCGACGCGAAGAGGAGAAGCCAGGCCAGGGCTTTGGATTGCGGTTGCGATCTATCTCTTGTTTTCGGCAACCGATCTGCTGCTGATCCCGGATGTGGCCGCCTATACGATCACGGCGCGCTTCACGGTCGGATTGAGCGCGCTTTTGATCCTGGAAGCGCAGCTTCGCCATGGCGTCGGGACGGAATGGCTCGACGTGACCTGCGCCGGGGCCATTATCTTCGGCTATGTTGGTTGGCTGTGTCCGGCGATTATGGGCGCGGACAAGGAAAGTGTCTCTTACTATATGGTCTTTGGGACCATATTCATGATGAGCGCCAATCTTTTCTTTACGTTCAATTTCAAGCTTTCTATCGTAACTTCTGCAATAATCTTATGTATACTTTACATTGTAAACTACTTTGTTCCTTCAACCCTCACATACAAAATGGTGTTTGGGGCTTTCTATGTTTCTTGTTTCACGTTCACCTCGTATGTGAACTGGAAGCTAAATGAGGAACGCTACAACGTCTTTCTGAATGCCCTGGAAGCCAAGATCCAGCACAATGAGGCGACCGAACGCGGCAAGGCCCTGCTGAGATTGTCGCGGACCGATCCGCTTACAGGTCTGGAGAACCGGCGCGCGATCGACGAGAAGCTGCGGGACTACTGGAGCGATTGGCAAAAGGTCGGCACCAGCTTCGGGGCGATCCTCATCGACGTGGACTTCTTCAAGAAATTCAACGACTGCTACGGCCATCAGGAAGGCGACCGCTGCCTGATCCATGTCGCCAATGCCCTTAGCGAGATGATCAAACAGTATAATGGTTCCATAGGCCGCTACGGTGGCGAAGAGTTCATCGTCCTGGCGCGCATGGAGACAAAAGAGCAGATTCTGAACATCGCGGAAACCATTTGCAGCACGGTGGAGAACCTGGCGCTTACCCACGAGCTCCGGCGCGACGGCGTCTCGATCGTAACGGTGAGCGTTGGCGCCGCATTCACCAGGACGCAGACCGGGGCCAAGCTGGAGAAGATCATCCACGAGGCCGATCGCGCTCTCTATCTGGCAAAAGCCGGCGGCCGAAATTGTGCCCGGCTGTTCGATCCAACCGATCCGCAAAGCAGCGACGAGAGTGAGAACATTGCGGCCTTGCTGAAGATCGCGATCGGCCAGAATCTCGTTTCACTCGTTTACCAGCCCATCCAGGATGTCAAATCGGACCGGGTTGAAGCGGTGGAGGCTCTGATGCGCCTCAAGATGCTGGACGGCACATCGGTTCCGCCCAGCCTGTTCATTCCCGTCGCCGAACGAACCGGCGCGATCCTGGAACTCGGGCGCTGGGCGATAAGGACAGTGTGCGCCGAACTCCTGGCAGACGATCACGTCCATGTCGTCAGTGTCAACGTCTCCCCGATCCAGCTCAAGACCCCGGGCTTCGCAACGTCTGTCGCGACCATTCTGGGCGAGACCCGCGTCGCCGGCAGCAGACTGGCCTTCGAGATCACCGAAGGGCTGGAGATGGAGATGCATTCGGACATCCTGCGCTGCATCAGCGACCTGAAGCTGCTCGGGATCAAGATATGGCTCGATGATTTCGGGACGGGCTTCGCGGGCCTTTCGTGGCTTCGCCTGATCGATTTCGATACGGTGAAGATCGACCGCTCTTTTCTTCACGACTGCAGCTCCCCGAGCGGCAAGGCAATGCTGCAGGACATTATCACCCTGGTCCGAAATCGCGGCCACAAGATCCTGGTCGAAGGGGTGGAAACCGACGAGCAGATGGTCTTGATGCGCGAATTCGGCATAGACAAGATCCAGGGCTTCCATGTCGGCCGCCCCGCTCCCGCCGTCAGTTTCCAGGCAAAGCGGGCCATGCGCAAACGGTCATTTGCCGTGCTTAAGTCCGCATGATGGTGGCCTCTTTCCGACGTTTGGCTTAGCCGCCGTCAAAAGCCGTGCTGATTGCAATCAATCCATGACAGCCCAAGCAAGGGGCTACCGGTCGCCGATCAACGCGGCGCGTAGCGCCTGGATCTGCCGGTTCAAGGCATCGAGCTGCGCCAGCGTCATGCCCGAGCGCTCGATCAAGGCTTCATTCAGGCAGTTGCATTGCACCAGCAGCCCGCGCCCGGCTGATGTCAGGTCGACCTGCACCTGGCGTTCGTCGGTCTGGCTGCGCTGGCGGGTCACCAGCCCGGCCTGCTCCATTCGCTTTACCAGCGGCGTGACGGTGCTCGATTCCAGAGCGAGCCTGTGGGCGATCGTGCCGACCGACATGCCGTCAGCCTCTCCAAGTGCGTTCAGTACCAGGTACTGCGGATAGGTGATGCCCATCTCATCCAGCATCGGCTTGTAAGTGCGATTGATCGCCATGCTGGTGGCATAGAGCGTGAAACAGAGCTGGTTATCCAAAGGGAGAGGCACGGCGAATTCCTTCTTGCCTATACGGCCATCAATTCGATACCACGAAAAATGATATCGCGATATATATTTTCGTGGACAAGCGTTTTGGACTGAGCTAGCTCTATCATTATCGCGATATTGTTTATCGCGAAAACAATTGAAGGAGATTGAGATGACCTCGCAAACCAAGCCCAGTTCCGGCAGCGGTACGATCACCACCAAGGACGGAACGCAGATTTACTACAAGGACTGGGGGACCGGGCAGCCTGTCGTCTTTCATCACGGCTGGCCGTTGAGCAGCGACGATTGGGACGCTCAGATGCTGTTCTTCCTGTCACAGGGCTACCGTGTCATTGCACATGATCGTCGTGGCCACGGCCGCTCGACCCAGACCGATATCGGCAACGAGATGGATACCTATGCCGCCGACGTCGCGGAACTCGCAGCCCATCTGGACCTCAAGAACGCCATCCATGTCGGCCATTCGACCGGCGGCGGCGAAGTGGCGCGTTATGTCGCCAAGTATGGCGCCGGCGGCCGTGTCGCCAAGGCGGTGCTGATCGGCGCGGTGCCGCCAATCATGCTCAAGACTGCCGCCAATCCCGGCGGCCTGCCGATCGAAGTGTTCGACGGCTTCCGCTCTGCCCAGGCAGCCAATCGCGCCCAGTTCTTCCGCGATGTTCCCGCCGGTCCATTCTATGGGTTCAACCGCCCGGGCGCGGACATCTCGCAGGGCGTCATCGACAATTGGTGGCGCCAGGGCATGGTGGGCGGCACCAAGGCGCATTATGATTGTATCAAGGCGTTCTCGGAAACCGACTTCACGGAGGATCTGAAGGCAATCGACGTGCCGGTCCTGGTCATGCACGGAGACGACGACCAGATCGTTCCGATCGCCGAGTCGGCGCTGCTGACGATCAAGCTGCTCAAGAAGGGCGAGCTTAAGGTCTACGAGGGTTTTCCGCACGGCATGGCCACAACCCATGCCGATGTCATCAACGCCGACCTGCTGGCCTTCTTCAAGGCATAGGGCCTTTCCGAATAACCTACAAAAATGCACCCGCCATCAGGCGGGTGCATTTTTGTAGGTTCAGATTAGCGTGATCTAGGCAACTAACTGCGCTTTGCGTGCTTCCTTCATGTTCGGCAGGAACACGGTGAGCAATCCAAGAAACGGCAAATACGAGCAGATCTGGAAGACGAAATCGATGCCCTTCACATCGGCGACGATACCGAGCACGGCCGCCGCGATGCCGCCCATGCCGAAGGCGAAGCCGAAGAAGATGCCGGCGATCATGCCGACGCGGCCCGGCACGAGCTCCTGCGCAAAGACGACGATGTTCGAGAAGGCCGAGGACAGGATCAGGCCGATCAGCACCGTCAGCACCATCGTCCATTCCAGATTGGCGTAGGGCAAGGCGAGCGTGAAAGGCAGCACGCCGACGATGGAGAACCAGATCATCGCCTTCTGCCCATAGCGGTCGCCGAACGGGCCGCCGAGCAGGATGCCCAGCGCCGAGGCACCGAGGAACAGGAACAGCATGACCTGCGACATCTGCACCGAAACGCCGAACTTATGCATGGAATAGAAGGTGTAGTAGCTGGCGAGGCTGGCGATGTAGGCATTCTTGCTCAGCACCAGCAATGTCAGCACGATCAATGCATTCGTCACCTTGCGGCGCGGGAAAGGCGAAACGAAGCTCGCCGCCTTGCGGGTGCCCTGCGCGGCACGCAGCCGGCTGTACCAGCCGCCGACCTGCCACAAAACGATGATGCCGATCAGCGAGCCGACGGCGAACCAGGAAATGCTGGTCTGGCCGAACGGCACGACGATGAAGGCCGCCAGCAGCGGCCCCATGGACTGGCCGAAATTGCCGCCAACCTGGAACAGTGACTGCGCCAGGCCGAAGCGGCCGCCGGAGGCGAAGCGGGCGATGCGCGAGGATTCCGGATGGAATATCGCCGAGCCGATGCCGATCAGCGAGGCGCCGATCAGCAGCAGCGAATAATGCCCGGCATAGGCGAGCACGATCAGGCCGATCAGCGATGACGCCATGCCGTAGGGCAGCGAATAGGGCATCGGCCGCTTGTCGGTGATCATGCCGATCACAGGCTGCAGCAGCGATGCCGTCACCTGGAAGGTGAAGGTCAACAAGCCGATCTGCCAGAAATCGAGGCCATAATTCTCTTTCAGGAGCGGGTAAATGGCCGACAGCAGCGACTGCATGATGTCGTTGATGCAGTGGCAGAAGCTCACCGCCAGGATGACGGTGAAAGCCGTCGCCTGGGCTGAGGCGTGACTGGCGCTCGCCGGTGGGGCGACGCTGGCGGCTGTCGTATCGGTCAAGGTAGGCTCCGTGGTCTTTTTGGCGGGCAGGCCCGCAGGCAGTTGACGGACGCACCTGCGGCCGCCTTGTCGGACGCTCCTGTGGAGCGCTTGGGGACGGTGCCTTATAAGCTGCTTGCGGGATGACTTCTTTCGTGGTTTGGTCCAATAGTTTCGCAAGTGGGCCATATCGGATGCCGCACGGCAAAGAAGTCTTTCACGCTGGCAACGCCAATCTCGGCCAGTTGCACGAGAGCCGCTGGCAGTGGCTTGAGCAAGTGGCCGGGCCGGCGGTGGCATTGCCGACCGAATATCCCGATGGCTACCGTGTGCCGCAGCACCGCCACAGCCGCAGCCAGCTCTTGCATGCGCTTGTCGGCGTGGTGTTGGTGACGACGCGCTACGGGCGCTGGATGGTGCCGCCCGACCACGCGATGTGGATTCCAGCCGGCACCGAGCATTCCGTCGAAATGCTGGGCGATGTCTCGATGCGTTCGGTCTATGTCATGCCACAGGCGATCCCCGGGCTGCCCGAAGGCTTGCGCGTCGTCGGCGTCACCGACCTGATGCACAGCCTGATCGTGGAATCGGAAAAGCTGCCGCAAGGCGGCGTTCTGGAAGGACGTGGTGGGCTGATCATGAACCTTTTGCTGCACGAAATCCCGACCTTGCCGGAACGGCCTCTCGGGCTGCCCTTCCCGTCCGACCCAAGGCTGTCGGCGCTGTGCCGGCGCTTCGTCGCGGCACCGTCGCCGCACGCGACGATCGATGAGTGGGCCGATGCAGCCGGCATGAGCCGGCGTTCGTTCACGCGCGCTTTCCAGCGCCAGACCGGCCTGTCGCTGTCGACATGGCGCCAGCAGGCCTGCCTGTTCGCGGCGCTGCCCAGGCTGGCGGACGGCGAGCCGATCACCAGGGTGGCGCTCGATCTCGGCTATGACAGCGTGCCGGCCTTCATCACCATGTTCAAGCGCATGCTGGGGACCTCGCCGCGCGGCTATATGCGCGGCGCACGAGAGAGCGTCGAGGTCGCTCGTCGCCTGGTCGGCCCGGTTCGGTTGGAAAGCTCTGTGCCGTAACGGCAGGTGCTGTTCTAGAGCGTTTCACCGTTTCACTGAAACGGCGATCTGCTCTCACTCCTTGTTTTGACGCAGCTCTAGACGGAAAACCGCTTCACACTTTTCCTGGAATTGCTCTAGAGCGGGATGAAATGAGACTGAATCGGCTTGGGATTCCCTTAGGCGTGCAAATCTGATTCAACCTTCATGCTGGGCAAGGAGGTCAGCATGGATGGGCAAGCCTTATTCGATGGATCTTCGCGAA
>NZ_RZRT01000039.1:0-58587 GCF_003998295.1 Mesorhizobium sp. M7A.F.Ca.US.011.01.1.1 | reverse complement strand
GGGGTGGGGTTGCGACGCCGAAGACCCCCGCCCCGCTCCGCTTCGCGGATCGACCCTCCCCACAAGGGGGAGGATGAAAGATCAATCCGAAACCGGCGTATTCTCGTCCACATCCACCCGGAAATTGCCTTCCAGAATCTCCGCCTTCTTCTTTTCGACCAGCTCCTTGACGTCCGCCGGCAGCGTCTTGTCGAACTTGTGGTAGGGCGCCAGATGCGAGCCGCCCTTGGCCATGCGCGAGAAATCGCCATAGTCCTGCGCGGTGAAGACGCCGGCCCTGACCAGTTTGATCGCCTGCTCGACCGTCGGATACATGTCCCAGACCGGGCCGGTGATGACCGTATCCGGGCCGAGGCTCGACTGGTCGGACATGTTGGAGATGGCGAGGATCTTCTTGTCGACCGCGGCTTCGATGACACCGAAGCGCTCGGCGTAGATGACGTCGACGCCGGCGTCGATCTGCGCGACCGCCGCTTCCTTGGCCTTGGGCGGATCGAAGAACGAGCCGATGAAGGCAACCTTCTTCTTGATGTTCGGGTTGACCTCCCTGGCGCCGGCGAAGAAGGCGTTGACCAGCCGGTTCACCTCCGGAATGCCCATCGCCGCGACGGCGCCGATCGTGCCCGACTTCGACATCTTGCCGGCGATCATGCCCGAGAGATAGGCGGGCTCGTGGATCCAGTTGTCGAACACCCCGAAATTGGGTTCCGCCGGGCCGGCGCCGGAGCCGAACAGCCAGGCGGTCTTCGGGAACTGCTTGGCGGTGCGGCGCGATTCGCGCTCGGCGGCGAAGGCGTCGCCCAGCACCAGTTGGTAGCCGCCTTGCGCATATTCGCGCATGACGCGGCTGAAATCGGCGGTCTGCACCTTCTCCGACCATTTGTATTCGATGCCGAGTTCCTTCTCGGCCTTCTGCAGGGCGACATGGATCTGGTTGTCCCATGGCTCCTCGATCGGCGTGGCGAAGATCGCCGCCACCTTCAGCTTCTTGTCCGCCGCGAAGGCGGCGCCCGGCAGCATCGTTGCCGCCAAACCAAGCGCGCCCAGCTCCAGCACATTGCGTCGCGAAAGCCCTTCGCGTTTTATCTGCGATTTATTGTTCCGGTTTTCCATTGCATTCCCCTCTGTTCGACAGCCGTGTCGAGCCGGCTGTTCGTGAAAATGTCAGACGGGGAAGTATGGAACGACGCCAGACTTTTGTCCACGTGGTCAAATTTGAACCGCGCACCGGATTCTTGATCTTAGCCGGCCAAGCAAGGGCCGCCGATCAAACCCGTTCCAGCGCGATCGCGATGCCCTGGCCGACACCGATGCACATCGTGGCAAGCGCATAGCGGCCGCCGCGCTCACGAAGCTCCAGCGCCGCCGTGCCGGAGATGCGGGCGCCCGACATGCCCAGGGGGTGGCCGAGCGCGATGGCGCCGCCATTCGGGTTGACGTGCGGTGCATCCTCGGCAATGCCGAGCTGGCGCAGCACGGCGATGCCTTGCGAGGCAAAGGCTTCGTTGAGCTCGATGACATCGAACTGTTTTGGTGTCAGGCCAAGCCGCGCGCAGAGTTTTTGCGTCGCCGGCACCGGGCCGATGCCCATGATGCGCGGCGCAATACCGGCGGCAGCGCCGCCGAGGATGCGGGCGATCGGCGTCAGGCCATACTTTTTCACGGCTGCCTCGGAGGCAACGATCAGGGCCGCCGCCCCGTCATTGACGCCGGAGGCATTGCCGGCCGTCACCGTGCCGCCCTGGCGGAACGGTGTCGGCAGCCTGGCCAGCGCATCGACCGTCGTGCCAGCACGGGGATGTTCATCCTTCGAGACGACAACCGCATCGCCCTTGCGCTGCGGGATCGTCACTGGCGTGATCTCCTTGGCCAGCCGGCCATTGGCTTGCGCGGCGACCGCCTTGTCCTGGCTGCGCACGGCAAAGGCATCCTGGTCCGCGCGGGAGATGGCGAACTCTTCCGCGACATTCTCGCCGGTCTCCGGCATCGAATCGACGCCATACTGCTTCTTCATCAGCGGGTTGACGAAGCGCCAGCCGATGGTGGTGTCGTAAATCTCGGCATTGCGGGAGAACGCCGTGTCGGCCTTGGGCATGACGAAGGGCGCACGGCTCATCGATTCGACACCGCCCGCGATCATCAGCTCCGCCTCGCCGGCCTTGATGGCCCTGGCTGCAATGGTCAGCGCATCCATGCCGGAGCCGCACAGGCGATTGACCGTCGAGCCTGGAATCTCCTTCGGCAGATCTGCCAGCAACAGCGCCATGCGCGCCACGTTGCGGTTGTCCTCGCCGGCCTGGTTGGCACAGCCATAGACGACATCGTCGACAGCCTGCCAGTCGATGCCGGCATTGCGCTCGACCAATGCCCTCAGCGGTATCGCGCCGAGATCGTCTGATCGTACCGAAGACAGTGAACCGCCGAAGCGGCCGATCGGCGTGCGGATGTAGTCGCAGATATAGGCCTCGGCCATGTCATGCAGCCTTTGCTTTTCCGGTTCCCCCATGCGCCGCCTTGGTGCGGGCCTGCAGGTCGCGCAATGTCTTGAGTTCGAGTTCGCTTGGCGCCGGCGTTTCGTCAAGAGTATCAGTGAACTTAACCACCCAGCCACAGCTCTCCTGCACCTGCTGGCGGGTGACGCCCGGATGCAGCGACACGACGGTGAATTCCTTGCTCACCGGGTCCGGCTTCCAGATGGCGAGATCGGTGATCAGCAGCGTCGGGCCGGCGGTGTCTATGCCAAGCCGTTTGCGATGGTCACCACCCTCGCCATGGCCGAAGGAAGTGAAGAAGTCGATCTTCTCGACCATACCGCGCTTGGTCTGCGCCATGGTGATGTAGATCTCCTTCGACGACGTCGCGATCTCCGGCGCGCCGCCGCCGCCGGGCAGCCTGGTCTTGGGATGGAAATAGTCGCCGATGACCGTGGTGTTGATGTTGCCGAACTTGTCGAGCTGCGCCGCACCAAGGAAGCCGATCGAGATGCGCCCGCCCTGCAGCCAGTAGCGGAACATCTCCGGCACCGCGACGGTGGTGACCGCGGTCTCGCACAATTCGCCGTCGCCGATCGACAGCGGCAGCACGTCAGGCGCGGTGCCGATCGTGCCGCTCTCGTAGATCAGCGTGATGTCAGGCGCATGCGTCAGCCGCGCCACATTGCAGGCGGCCGATGGCGCGCCGATGCCGACGAAGCAGACATCGTCATTGCGCAGCGCGCGGCTGGCGGCGATCGTCATCATCTCGATCGGGGTGAAGCCCGGGTTGTCGCTCATGCCGCTTTCCTCAAATGCTCGACCCGGGCCGCGAAATCGTCGGCGCTCTTCTCGATGACGTTGGCCTGCATCCAGGTCTGGAATTTCTCGCGGTCGGCGGCGATCTCGTCCCATTCCAGATAGGCGGCGTTGTCGCGCGCATAATAGCCGTGTGCATAGGACGGATGCGAGCCGCCGGGCACCACGGATATCGCCGCGATCGTCCAGCGCGGCAGCACGGTCAAATTGGGGTGCAGGTCGTCGAAATTATCGACGACTTCCTCCACCGTCACTACAGCACGTTTGGCCGCCAGCACGGCTTCCTTCTGGATGCCGATAATGCCCTCGACCAGCACATTGCCTTGTCTGTCGGCCTTTTGCGCGTGGATGAAGGTGACGTCGGGCCGGATCGAAGGGACAGCCGCCAGCACTTCGCCGGTGAACGGACAAGTCACCGATTTGATGTTCGGGTTGACCGCCGCGAGGCCAGCACCGCGATAGCCGCGAAACACCGCGCAGGGCAGGCCGGCAGCACCCGCTTCATAGGCGTTGGCCATGCCGGCATGGCTGTGCTCCTCGATTTCAAGTGAGCGCGGAAAGCCGTTCTCGATGGCATCGCGGGCGCGCCGCAGCAGGCCGACGCCGGGATTGCCGACATAGGAGAAGACGATTTTCTTCGCCATGCCCATGCCGATCATCTGGTCGTAGATCAGGTCCGGCGTCATGCGGATCAAGGTCAGGTCGCGAAAACCCTGGCGGATCGCCTCATGCGCCGCCGCCGTCGGGATCAGATGGGTGAAGCCCTCGAAGGCGACGGAGTCGCCATCTTTCAAATTCTCGGCCACGGCCTGTTTGAGCGGCAGGAACTTGACCATCGCATCGGCTCCAGGCTGAGAAAGTTCGTATTGCGAACATATGTTTTATATGCGATACTTTCTATGCTGAGCGGAGGCGTGGAGTCAATCCTGACGCCGATGTCGTTCTGCGGAGTTGAGATGGACGAAGAGGCTGTTTCCCGTGATCATATCGGCTCGCTTGAACGCGGCCTTGCCGTCATGGAGATCCTGGCCCGCCATCCCTCGGGCATGACGTTGACTGAAATGGCCGCGGAAGCGGGCCTGACCCGCGCCGGCGCCCGCCGCTTCCTGCTGACACTCACCGCCACCGGCTATGCAACACAGGCCGGCCGCGTGTTCTCGCTGTCGCCGCGCCTGCTGACGGTTGCCCGCACCTGGCTCGGCGGCGCCTCGCTATGGGCCTTCGCCGCCCCCATCATGCGCGCGGTCGCCGCACAGCTGAACGAGGCCTGCTCGGCAGCCATCCTGTCGGGTGAGGATGTCGTCTATGTCGCCCGCATTCCCGGCCGCCGCATCCTCAGCGTGTCACTCGATGTCGGCACCAGGCTGCCGGCCTATTGCACCTCGATGGGGCGCATCCTGCTCGCGGGCCTGACGCCTCAGGAATTGGACGCATTCCTCGACCAGGCGACCATCGAGAGACGGACGCCGAAGACGATCACCGATATAAGGCTGCTGGCCGGCGCCATCGGCAAGGCGAAAGCGGGCGGCTTTGCCATCGTCGATGAGGAACTGGAACTCGGCCTGCGCTCGGTCGCCGTACCGATCCGCGACCGGGCGGAGCGCACGGTCGCGGCCATCAACGTCTCGACCCAGTCGGCACGCTTCTCCGTCGCGGAGATGGAGCGGGAGATATTGCCGGTGCTGCTGGAGGCCAGGCAGCGGATTGAGGATTTCTTTGTGGTTTAAGAAGCTTCATCCAACCTTCGACGTCGGCGGGACAGCACCCCCCTCTGGCCTGCCGGCCATCTCCCCCGCAAGGAGGGAGATCAGCTCTCATCTCGGCTTTCGCCAATCTCCACCGCTGTCGGGTGATCGCAGCGCTGAACCTGCCAATCTCCCCCCTCGTGGGGGTTGAGGAATGGTCCGCGAAGCGGATAGAAAGCCAATTGCTTGGCTTTCCAAATGACGAATGTCCGGCAGGACAGAGGGGGGTGTGAAGGATCGCTACGGAACTATTCTGGGGTCCTCAATGCTTAATCCGATCCCGCATCGCGTACCAAAGCATGCCCAGCACATAGAGCGGACCGCGCAGCGCCGTGCCGCCCGGGAACGGCATCGGGGTCAGCGTCGAGAACAGATCGAGCCGCGAGGCATCGCCGGTGATCGCTTCGGCCAGCAGCTTGCCGGAAAGCGTCGACAGGATGACGCCCTTGCCGGAATAGCCATGCGCGAAATAGACCTCGCCATAGTGCCCGATGTGCGGCAGCCTGGATGTCGTCACCGACACCAAGCCGCCCCAGGCGTGATCGATGCGGCAGCCCTTGAGCTGCGGAAAGGTGGCTTCCATGTGCGGCCGCACGAAGCCGGCGATGTCGGCCGGCGGTGACGGCGTGTAGCGCTCGCCGCCGCCGAACAGCAGCCGTCCATCCGCCGACATGCGGTAGTAGTTGACGACGAAGCGGGTGTCGGACACCGCGACATTGGCCGGGATGACATTGCGTTTGCCCTCCAGTGGCTCGGTGGCGACGATGTAGTTGCCGACCGGCATGATGCGGCTGTTGACGCGCGGCTCCAGCCCGTTGAGCAGAGCGTCACCCGCCAGCACGACATGTCTGGCCCGAACCGATCCCTTTGCGGTCGAGACCCGGATCGAAGGCTCACGCTCCAGCCGCACGGCGACCGAATTCTCGTGGATCGTGACGCCGGCAGCAACCGCTGCGCGGGCAAGGCCGAGCGTGTAGTTCAGCGGATGCATGTGGCCGCCGAGCGGCTCATACATCGCGCCATGGTAGGGTGTATCGACCTTGGCTCGGGCTTCAGCCGCCGATAGGATTTCCGCATGCGAGAACTTCATCACCGTGGCCAGGCACTCGGCCTCTTCCTCGAGATCCCTAAGGTCGGAGCCGTTGACCGCGCCGACGAGATGACCGGTCAGCCTGAGATCGCAGTCGATGGCGTGCCGCTCGATGATGTCGAGCACCAGCCCGCGCGCTTCGAAGGCAAGATCGAACAGCGCTTTGGCCCGCTCCGGCCCGTAGAGTTTGACCAGTCCCTTGGCGCCCTTGCGCAGGCCGGGGATCATTTGGCCGCCATTGCGTCCCGAAGCCCCCCAGCCGATCTTGCCGCCTTCGAGCAGCACCACCTTCAGCCCGCGCTCGGCGGCGTGAAGGGCGGCGGACAACCCTGTGCAGCCGCCGCCGACCACCACCAGGTCGGCACCGACATCGCCGGCGAGCGCCGGATGGTCCGGCGCCGGATTGGCGGTGGCGACATAATAGGATTTGGCGATATCGAGGCCCGAATTGAAGCCCGTTGAACTGGAAGCCATGGTCACACCTTCAGCAGCAGGTGGTCGCGTTCCCAGCTCGTCACCACGCCCTGGAACAGGTCGAGCTCGACGCTCTTGACGCGCAGATAGGTCTGGAAGAAATCCTCGCCGAGCAGTTCCCGCACCGGGCCGCAAGCCTCGAAACGATCGAGCGCCTCCTCCATGGTTTTCGGCAGCGTGCTCTTGATCTTGTAGGCATTGCCCGACGCTTCGGCCGACCGCGCCAGTTTCTGTTCGACGCCGAGATAGCCGGCAAGCAGCGAGCCGGCTATCGCCAGGTAAGGATTGGAATCCGCGCCCGGCAGCCGGTTCTCCACTCGCCGAGCGGCACGTCCGCCGGCCGGCACGCGCAGGCCGCAGGAACGGTTGTCATGCGACCACTCGATGTTGGCCGGCGCGCTGTGGTTGGGTCTTATGCGGCGGAACGAGTTCACATTGGGCGCAAACAGCGGCATGATTTCGGGCACATACTTTTGCAGGCCGCCGATGAAATGCCCAAACATCTCGGTGTCGGCATCGTCGTTTCCGGCAAACAGGGTCTTGCCGGCCTCGTCGATGACTGACATGTGCAGATGCATCGAGCTTCCCGCCTGCGCCGCGATCGGCTTGGCCATGAAGGTCGCATGCATGCCGCTTTGCTGCGCGGCCTGGCGCGTCAGCCGCTTGAACAGCAGCACCTTGTCGGCCAGCGGCAGCGCATCGCCATGCAGGAAATTGATCTCCAGCTGTGCCGTACCCGACTCATGGATCAGCGTGTCGAGCGGCAATCCGGCCGCCGCCGCGTAGTCATAGATGCGGCGGATCACCGGCTCGAACGCCTCGAGTGCCGCCATGTCATAGGGATGCTGTACGGTCTCGGCGCGCCCATTGCCCCCGACCGGCGCGGTCAGCGGGCGGTCAGGATCGGGATTGGGCGCGGTGAGATAGAATTCGAGCTCCGGCGCCACCACCGCCCGCCAGCCGCGCCTGGCGTAGAGGTCGAGCACGGCGCGCAGCACATGGCGCGGCGAGGCCATCCAGGGCCGGTCGTCCATATGAAGGGCATCGGCAAAGACATAGGCCTTGCCGGGAGCGGCACCCGGCGCCAGGCAGAGCGTCGATACATCAGGCACCATGCGCATGTCCGGATCCGAATAGGCAAAACCCTCGTCGATCGAGCCGGAGTAGCGGCCGTCGATGCTGACCAGGAAAGCGCTGCTCGGCAGATAGAGCGCGCGGTCCTCCAGCGCCTGGAGGAATTTGGCCGTCGGCAAGGCCTTGCCGCGCAGGACGCCATTCATGTCGGGCACCAGGCACTCGACTTCGTTGATGCCGTGCCGGACCAGCCAGGCTTTGGCATCGGTACCGCTGGAGAGCGAGATGTTCGTGTTGTTGTCAGGCATTTTCGTTCATGTCCGTATCTGAGAGAGTATGGCTTGCGCGGCCACATCCGTTCCGGGTTTCAGCGCCATCTGGGCCGCATTGTCCCTGAGGCGGGCGCGCATGGCATCGTCGGCCAGCAGGCCGAGAATGGCTTTCTCCAACACTCCTTCGGTCCAGGCGTCACGGCCGACATGGTCACCGGTACCGGTCTCTTCGGCGCGCTTCGCATTGTCGTGCCCGTCCCAGCAATAGGGCATGATCAGCGACGGCACGCCGAAGCGCAGCGCTTCGCAAAAACTGTTGTTGCCGCCGTGGTGAATGAACAGGTCCGATTTCGCCACCACCGAGGGCTGCGGAAACCAGGCGTCGAGATAGACATTGTCGGGCACCGCGCGATAGGCATCGCGCAGGCCGCCGGCATTGACGATGAAGCGCGCCGGCAGCCTGTCGAAGACGGCGAGCATGCGCTCGATCAGGCCGACATCCATGGCGCCGAGGCTGCCGAAGCTGACATAGACCAGCGGCCCGCCATTGCGCGGGAACACCGGCACCTCGAACGGCCCTTCCGAACGCACGCAGCCTTCGAGATAGACGAAGCGGGCCGGATCGAGCGGCTCGGCGCGCTCGCGACGCACGATCGATGGCGTCAGCAGCAAATTGAGGTGGGGGGACGTCTCCAGGAACAGGCCCTTCGGCAGCGGCGCCAGGCCGGCATCCATCCGAAAGCGATTGAAGCGGTCATGTGCCGGTGCCGAGGCCGTGAGATAGCGGGCCTCGAACGCGGCGCGTTGCGGGTCATCGATGCCAAGCCCCGACAGATAGGGTGGCACATTGGCGTCCGGCAGCTCCGTCTCGGCGCAGGAGACGACGCGCACCCACGGGCAGCCGGCGGCGGCGATCGCCGGGAACATGATGACATTATCGAGCACCACCGCATCCGGCTTCAGCCGCGCCAGCAATTGGCGCAGCGGCGCTTCGGCATTGACCGCGGTGTCGACGATGGCCTGCCAGGTCGGCGCGACATAGGTTTCCAGCTGGTCGATCGGGCTCAGCCGGAAATGCGGCAGGTGCCGGCGCACGAAAGCCTGCCAGTAGCTCTGGCGGTCGCTGTCGCTCAGCGGCTCTTCGGTCGGCAACTGATATTCTTGGAAACCATAGTCGGCAAAGACGCCGGAAAAGCCGGCATGGCAGATGAAGACGGGCCGGGCGCCTCTCGCGCGCAGCGCCTGCGCGATGCCGACGCAATTCAACGCCGCGCCGAAGCTTGCTTCGGGGAACAGCGCGATGGTCGGGCTGGCTTTACGCGTCAATTAATCCTCGTCATTCCGGCCGGCTGATCATGCCGAACAGGGCGGGCGCCCCGCGACTGGCCGCTTGCGGTCGCTGGTTGCGGGAAAGCCGCAGGTGGATGCGAAGCAGATCGGCCGCCACCTCATACTGCCGGCTTTCAAGATGGTCGAGTATATTCAGATGCTCGCGCAGCGACTGCCGCAAGCGGAAGACGTTGACGCCGGCATAGATGCCCGGCAGCCGGCGCAGCCTGAGATGATCGGCCAGCGCGTCGGCAACGAAGCGGTTGGCGCAGCCTTCGGCGAGCATGCCATGAAAATCGATGTCCAGCCGCTGGAACTCGCGTGTGTCGAATGCGGCGTCCGGCAGTGCCACCAGCGCTTCCATACCCTGGCGCAACGCCGCCGCCCGCGCGCCGTCCAGCCGGAAGCCCGGCGTCAGGATGGCCGCGGGCTCCAGCAGCAAGCGGAACTCATAGCTGTCGCCTTGTGCTTCCGGATCGCCGGGTGTGCGCCGAAACAGCCAGGACTGACCAGGCGCACGGTTGAGCAGATTCTCTTCGGTCAGCTTATTGAGTGCTTTTAGTACCATCTTGCGCTCGGCACTGTAGCGCCGCATCAGCCCCGCGACGGTCACCGTCTGGTCCAGCCGCCGCGCCGACCGGTCGCGCAGGATCGCCTCGGCCAGCTCGTCCTCCTCGGCGACCGGCAATTCCGTCGCGACTGAAGCCTGCGCGGTGAGGTCGATTGCCAGGTGATATCCAGAATCCGCCTCCCAGCGTACGACGCCCCGTTCCGCGAGCAGGCCGAGCGCCGCCCGCACCGGCGTGCGCGAGACGTTGCACAGCGAGGCGATCTGCTGCTCCGGCAAGCGTGCGCCGGGCTCAAAACCGCGCTGCCGGGCCACATCCAGGATGCGCTGCGCCAGATCGAGATGGTTGGTGCGAGGTCGTCGGGCTGCGGCTTGCATGATTGATCTCGTGAACGGACGTGACCGCATTGATTGACCGATCGCCTGCGCGGACGCAATCGGCCAGATTCCTCGGTCGCTTGACAAATTATGGATTGACGTACTTTTTTCTGCAATAGTACTGTCAGGACAATCGGCGAGAAAAAGACCGAGGGAACAGGATCGAGGCAGCGGCATGGGTCGCAGCCGGCGAAATGAAATTCGACGATCAACCGGAATGGGAGTCTGTCATGACCGCTACCAGCCTGCGGCGCCGCGCGCTGAAAACATCTTCGATTGCATTCGGCCTGGCCTTGGCGCTGTCCGCGCCGGCGATGGCCTCCGACCTCGTCATTTCCAACTGGGACGGCTACATGGCGCCAGACGCCATGGCCGCTTTCAAGACCGCGACCGGCGTTTCGGGCGAGGTGGTGGTGCACGCCACCAATGAAGAGATCATGGGCAAGCTTATCGCCGCCGGCGGCAAGGGCTATGACGTGGTCTTCGTTTCCTCGCCCTTCGCCGAAGTGTTGAACAAGCTCGGCCTGACCGAGCCGATCGACCATGCCAAGATCCCGAACCTCACCAATCTCTATCCGGAAGCGACCAAGCTGCCGCACGATGCCGGCAATGCATTCTCGGTCCCCTACACCTGGGGCACCACCGGCCTCTGCTATCGCTCGGACCTGATGAAGGTCGCACCAACCAGCTGGAGCGACCTGCTCGCGCCCTCCGACGAATTGAAGGGCAAGACCACCATGCTGGCGACCGACCGTTGGCTGCTGGCCGCCGGCCAGCTCGACAAGGGCTATTCGGTCAACGAAACCGACCCGGCCAAGATGGCTGAGGTCAAGGATCTGCTGATCTCGGCCAAGAAGACCCTGCTCGCCTATGACGACACCACCTTCTATTCCAAGCTGGTGTCCGGCGAGGCGCTGATGGTGCAGGCCTGGGACGGCTGGTGCAATTACGGCATCGCCGAAAAGCCCGAGATCAAATACGTCATTCCCAAGGAAGGTTCGGACCTCTGGGTCGACACGATGGTGGTGATGAAGGCCTCCGCCAACAAGGACGCCGCCTTCCAGTTCATCAACTTCATGCTCGACGCCAAGAACCACGCCTGGGCAGCGCAGAACATCGACTACAAGGTGCCGAACAAGCCGGCCATGGAAAGCCTGCCTGCCGATTTCCTGGCCAAATTCCCCAACATGGCGATGCCGGTGGCCGACCTCGTCAAGTTCGAGCAATTGCGTGACGTCGGCGACGCCCAGCGCGACTATTCGAAGATCGTCAGCGAGATCAAGGCGGCGCAGTAAGGACTGTTCCAACAGCATCTTGGAATCAAGCTTGCGTTCCGTGTCGCCCCCCTCTGGCCTGCCGGCCATCTCCCCCTCAAGGGGGGAGATTGGCTGTGGCATTGCTTTCGCCAATCTTCGATTTTTCAAAGTAAGCGAAAGGTTGGAACTGCCGATCTCCCCCCTTGAGGGGGGTGAGAAGTGGTCCGCGCAGCGGACGGAAAGCCAATTGCTTGGCTTTCCGAACGACGAACGCCCGAAGCGAAAGCGAAAGCGAAAGGCCGGGTCCGGCAGGGCAGAGGGGGGCACTTCGTGAAGCACCTACCCTCTCGCTCCTCCTTGCTGATGGCCCCGGCGCTGCTCTGGCTGACTGCGTTGATGGTGGTGCCGTGCGCGCTGGTGCTGGCGCTCGCCTTCTTCCGGCGCGGTATCTATGGCGGCATCGACTACACCTTCACGCTGGAGAATTTCGGGTTGGTTTTCGACCCGCTCTATGCCGGCATCTTCCTCAATTCGGCGCGCATCGCCGGCACCGCCACCCTGATCGCGGTGGTGATCGGTTATGCCGCCGCCTACGCCATCGCAGCCGCCCCGCGCCGGTGGCAGCCGGTGTTCCTGTTCTTCGCCGTGCTGCCGTTCTGGTCCAACTACCTGATCCGCACCTACGCCTGGATTGTGCTGCTCAACCGCGAAGGCCTGATCACGCAGTTGTTGCGCTGGTTCGGCTATACCGGCGAGCCGCCGTCGATGCTCTACACCGAGGGTGCGGTTATCGCCGGCCTCGTCTACAACTACCTCCCCTTCGTCATCCTCGCCTGCTACGCGCCGCTGTCGCGCCTCAACCCAGAACTGGCCGAAGCCTCGCGTGACCTCGGCGCCTCGGCCGCCACCACATTCCGCCGTGTCATCCTGCCGCTGACCGTGCCCGGCATCGCCGCCGGCGCGGTCTTCGTCTTCGTGCTGTCGATCGGCAATTTCGTCACCCCGGCACTGCTCGGCGGCGGCCGCTTCCAGATGATCGGCAACCTCGTCTACGACCAGTTCCTGACCGCCAATGACTGGCCTTTCGGGGCGGCACTCGCGATGGCGCTGATCGCCATCATGCTTGTGGTGCTGATGGCGCAGGCATTGGCCGCCAATCGCGCCTCGGGTCATACCGCGCAAGCCGGCGGAGACACCGATGGCTGAGCGCTCTCCCGGCACGCGGCGCGCGCTCTGGTTCGTGCTCAGCCTCGTCTTCGCCTTCCTCTACATCCCGATCGCCGTGCTGGTGGCGCTGTCCTTCAACGAAGGCGGGTTGCCGACGGCATGGTCGGGCTTTTCACTGAAATGGTATGTCTCGCTGGCCGGCAATTCGGCGATCCTCTCCGCTGCGCTCAACACGCTGATCGTGGCGCTGGTCTCGACGACAATCGCGACCTTGCTCGGTACCTTGCTGGCGATTGGCATCGAGATGCGCCGGCAATACGGCAAGGGACTCGAAGCGTTGATCTTCGCGCCGATGATCATCCCCGACATCGTACTGGCGATCGCGCTGCTCTCGTTCTTCTCTATGCTCAATCTCACCATGGGCCTGCACACCATCATCCTCGCCCATGTCGTCTTCAACCTTGCCTTTGTCTGCTCGGTGGTGCGCGCCAGGCTGAAGAGTTTCGACTGGTCGATCGTCGAGGCTTCCGCCGATCTCGGCGCCTCCGCGCTCACCACCTTCAGGCGGGTGACATTGCCGGTCATCGCGCCGGCGGTGATCGCAGGCGCGCTGCTCGCCTTCACGCTCTCGGTCGACGAGTTCATCATCGCTTTCTTCACCGCCGGCGCCGGCCGCGCCTCGACGACGCTGCCGATGCAGATCTACGCGATGATCCGCTTCGGCATCACGCCGGAGATCAACGCACTGGCGACCATCGTCATGGCGGTCTCGATCACCGCGCTGACCCTGTCGCAGCGGCTCAACCGTGGGATCATAGGCCAATGAGCGAACCGCGCACGCTGCTGGCCATCGACAAGGTGTCGAAGAATTTCGGCCGGGTGGCGGCTGTCGACGGCATCTCGCTCGACATAAGGGAGAACGAGTTCTTCGCGCTGCTCGGCCCGTCCGGCTGCGGCAAGACCACGCTGCTGCGCATGCTTGCCGGATTCGAGACGCCCAATGACGGGCGCATCCTGCTCGACGGAAGCGACATCGCGAAAACCCCGCCCAACAAGCGGCCGGTCAATCTGATGTTCCAGTCGTACGCGCTGTTTCCGCATATGAGCGTCAGGGCCAATGTCTCCTACGGCCTGGAGATGGAGCGCTTGCCGGTGCCAGAAATCCACTCCCGCGTGGACGCCATTCTGGCGACGACCGAACTCGCCCCCTTCGCCGACCGCAAGCCGGAGCAATTGTCGGGCGGCCAGAAGCAGCGCGTCGCGCTTGCCCGGGCGTTGGTCAAGCGGCCGCGCCTGCTGCTGCTCGACGAGCCGCTTGGCGCGCTCGACAAGAAACTGCGCGGCGCCATGCAGCTGGAATTGAAGCGCCTGCAGCATGAGGTCGGCATCACCTTCGTCATCGTCACCCACGACCAGGAAGAATCGCTTGTGATGGCCGACCGCATGGCGGTGCTCAAGGACGGCAAGCTGCTGCAATGCGACACGCCGCACGCGATCTATGAGCATCCGGCCGACCGTTTCGTCGCCGACTTCATCGGCGTGATGAATTTTGTGCCCGGTAAAGCCGCCACCGACGGTGTGGTGGCTGCCAACGGCACGCGGATATCCGGCAAGGTTCCTGCCGCGCTCTCGACCGGCGCATCCGCTGTCGCGTCGGTGCGGCCCGAACGCATCCGGCTGTTCCCGTCGGGTGAAACCGCCAACCGCACCACCGGCACGGTCGAAGCGCTGGCCTATCAGGGGCTCGACCTGCAACTGCATGTCCGCACGGGCCTGTCGCCAAAGCCGTTCCTGGTGCGCGTCACCGCTGATGCCGCCGACCGCCGGCCGGTCGCATCGGGCGACCAGGTCGAACTCGGCTGGGACGCCGCCGATGTCAGAGTTTTCGCAGAATAAAGGAGAAGCCTGATGGCGCAGAAGACGATCGCGTTTTTTCCAGAAGCGGCCTACGGCCCGGCGCTCAATTCCGTCGGCATCGCCCAGGCGGTCGAGGCGCGCGGCCACAAGGCCGTTTTCCTGTCCGACCCCGGCTTTGTCGATGTCTACAAGGGCTACGGCTTCGAGGCGCATCCGGTGAACTTGTCCGAGCCGATGCCGCCCGAGCAGATGGCCAAATTCTGGGAGGATTTCATCAACGGCCACATCCCCAACTTCCACAAATCGCCTTACGATCAGGTCGACAATTACGTCAAGGATTGCTGGACGGCGATCGTCGACAGCGCCAAATGGGCGCAGAAGGATCTGCCGCACGTTCTCTCAGCTATCAAGCCGGATGTGATCTGCGTCGACAACGTCATCCTGTTCCCGGCGATCAAACAGTACGGCAAGCCGTGGGTGCGTGTCATCTCCTGCTCGGAAAACGAGATCGAGGACGAAGACATCCCGCCGCATCTCTCCGGCTGCGGCGAGAACGACCATGCCGGTCACCAGCGCTACCGCGATCATTTCAACGCGGTGATCAAGCCGATCCATGACGACTTCAACGCCTTCCTCGCCGCCAACAACGAGGCGCCCTATCCGATCGGCCAGTTCTTCGAGGCCTCGCCCTATTTGAACCTGCTGCTCTACCCCGAAGCGGCAAAGTTCAAGCGCCGCCATCCGCTCGACCCGGCCAAGTTTCAGTATCTGGAAGGCTGCGTGCGGCAGGAGAAACCCTACGCGGTGCCGACCTTCACCAAAAACAATGACGGGCCGCTGCTCTATGTCTCCTTCGGCAGCCTCGGCGCCGGCGATGTCGACCTGTTGAAGCGCATCATCGCGACGCTGGGCATGACGCGCTACCGGGCGCTGGTCAATGTCGGCGGCTACAAAGACCAGTACACGGACGTGCCCGCCAACGTGATCGTCGAGAGCTGGTTCCCGCAGCCTTCGGTCATCCCGCAGGTCGATGCGGCGATCCACCATGGCGGCAACAACTCGTTCACCGAGTGCCTCTATTTCGGCAAGCCGGCGATCATCATGCCCTATGTCTGGGACGGTCACGACAACGCCACCCGCGTCGAGGAAACCGGCCATGGCTTCGGCATGCCACGCTACGACTGGACCGATGCCGAGCTGATCGCCAGGGTCGAAACCTGCCTGTCCGACCCGAAGATGAAGGCAAAGCTGGCAAAGACCTCGGCGCAGATGCAGGGGCAGAACGGGCCGGAGAAGGCGGCGGGTTTGTTGGAGGCGCTGCTGTGATTGAAGTCGTTGATACGCCGAGCCTGAGCACCCCCCTCTGGCCTGCCGGCCATCTCCCCCGCAAGGGGGGAGATTGGCAGCTTCGCCGCCGGTTCTCACTCTGCAATCCTGGTGATTGGCGAAAGCCGAAACGACATCTGATCTCCCCCCTTGCGGGGGAGATGGCCGGCAGGCCAGAGGGGGGTGTTCTGGCGCAACATGTCATTAGGCATCGCGCCGCCGGAGCACGCCCATGACCTCCTCCGCCCCACACCTCCATCAGGCCTCCATCCGCACCGACCTGGTCGACTGGGGCGTCCAGCCGGATGCGCGGGACGGCGCTTCGCACTCGACCGGCAAACTCGTGCACAAAGGCCCGAACAACCAACCGGAATCCGGCATTTGGGTCTGCACGCCCGGCCGCTGGCGGCTCTCGATCCCGCGCGATGAATTGTGCCATTTCGTCGCCGGCCGCGCGACCTACCGGTCGGATGTCGGTGAGCTGATAGAAATCTCCGCCCGGACCGTGGTCATGTTCCCAGCCGGCTGGGCGGGCGAATGCACCGTGCATGAGACCATGCGCAACGTCTACATGCTGGCCTGACACTTCATGGGAGCATGACATGCCGACACCGCACTGGCCGAAGGCCTCGAGCGTGGAACTGGAGGACTGGGGCGCGGGCAGCAACACGCTCTCCGGTTCGCCGCGCGCCTCGGGCAGGATCCTGTCCCAGAACCCGGACGGATCGAGCGAATGCGGCCTGTGGTCGTGTACGCCGGGCACGCGCAAGGTCACGTTTGGCGCCGACGAGTTCTGCCATTTCCTCTCAGGCCGTGGCAGCTATGTCCATGCCGACGGCGAAGAGATCCCGGTCGAGGCCGGCACGCTTGTATTCTTCCCCGCCGGCTGGAACGGCATCTCCATCATCACGCAAACGCTGACCAAGGCTTTCATGTGCCGCTGAGCACTCTTTTCAAGGAAATCGACATGACCACACCCATCATGAAATCCCCGCTCACCATTACCGACCTCGTCGACTGGGGTGTCATCCCAACAATGATCGAGGGTGAGTCCCACACCTCGGGCAAGCTGCTGCACAAGGGGCCGGAGGGCCGCTCCGAATGCGGGCTTTGGGTCTGCACACCAGGCAAATGGCATTGCCATGTCACCCGCGACGAGTTCTGCCACTTCCTCGAAGGGCGCTGCACCTACGTGCATGAATCCGGCGAGGTCATCGAGATCGAACCGGACACGGCGGCCTTCTTCCCGCAGGACTGGAAGGGCGTCTGCACCGTCCATGAGACGATCAAGAAGGTCTACATGATCCGCTGAGCGGATCCGAGAGGATGTCCATGGATTTCTCCCCTGACCGGCCGACCTTCTTCGTCAACCCGGACTATCGGCCGATGGCAGGCACGGCAAAGCCAGTGATCGATCCGGCGACGATCGAAACAGTCGGTGCCATCGCTGCAGCCAGCGATAGTGAGATCGATGCCGTGCTCACCGCCGCGACCAGGGCGCAGGCCGCCTGGAAAAAGCTCGACGCCAAGAGCCGCGCCAAGCACCTGCATGCCGTCGCCAACGCCATCGAGGCGGCGGACTTCACCCGCTGCGCCGAGCTGATGGTGCGCGAGATGGGCAAGCCCTACCCCGAAGCGATCGGCGAGATCGCCAACTGCGCGCCGATCTTCCGCTACTACGCCGAGATGGCGCGCGACGATGCCGGCAAGATCGCCGGCACGACACAGGCCGGTTCGTTCCAGTATGCGCGCTACGAGCCCTATGGCGTATCCGTCCACATCATGCCCTACAATTTTCCGATCCTGCTGATGTGCTGGACGGTCGCCGCTTCGCTTGCCGCCGGCAACGCCTGCATCATCAAGCCGGCCGAGGCGACGACGCTGTCGACATCGGACTACATGACCGTGTTCCGCTCGCTGCCGGAGGGCTTGGTGTCTTGCCTACCTGGCGGAGCGGCCACGGCACAGGCGCTGATCGCCTCTGATCGCACCCACGCAGTTGCCTTCACCGGCTCGGTCGCCGCCGGCAAGGCGGTTGCGGTGGCCTGCGCCGAACGCATGAAGCCTTGCGTCATCGAGGCCGGCGGCAGCGATCCGCTGATCGTCAGCCAACATGCTCCGCTTGAGATCGCGGCAGCCGGCAGCGTCACCGCGGCCTTCCATCTCACCGGCCAGGTCTGCACTTCGGCCGAGCGTTTCTTCGTGATCGATTCGGTTCATGATCGTTTCGTTGAGCTGTTCGCCGAAAAGACGCGTGCCCTGCGTATCGGCAATGGCATGGACAAGACCGAGATCGGCCCGATGGTCAGTGAGGCGGCGCGCGCGAAGGTGATGCGCTTGGTGGACGATGCGATCGCTCATGGCGCCGTCGCTGTGACCGGCGGGCGCATCCCGCCGGCACACAACACCGGCTGGTTCTACGAGCCGACGATCCTGACGGGCGTCACCCCAGACACGGCCATCGTGCGCGAGGAGTGCTTTGGACCGGTCGCCGCCATCTGCCGGGTGAAAGATTTCGACGAGGCGATCAGGCTTGCCAATGACAGTCCGTTTGGGCTCGGCGCCTCGGTGTTCACCACCGATCTCGCCGAAGCGCATGAGGCGGCCGAGCGGCTCGAAGCCGGCATGGTCTGGGTCAACAATCCGCTGATCGACAATGATGCCCTGCCCTTCGGCGGCTGGAAGGCCTCGGGCCTCGGCCGCGAGCTTGGCCGCCAGGGGCTGGATGCCTTCCGCCGCTCCAAAATGGTGATCATCGACCACAAACCGGCGATCCAGGAATGGTGGTATCCCTATCCCGACAGCTGGTTCCGCGCGACCGGCGGCCGCAAGCACGTATGAGTGTCTCGAACCTCGCTATCCAGGGATAGCCTGCCCGATCATGGCCGGGAAACAGCAATGCCGCCGAGCGAACCCGGCGGCACCTTCTTTGACTGATACTGCCGTTTCGGCGACGATCGTTACGGCGTCGTTTCTGCTTCCATCGCGGCCGCCGTCTGGTCGATCTTGCCGGCAAGGACCCCTTGGGCCCAGGCCGTGACGTCGTCGTCGACCGGCTTGTTGGCCATGTCCGTCAGCGCCGCGTCGAGCGATGCATCATCGGTGCCGACCTCTGCCGCAGCAGCCGCCTCATTGGCGGCGGTGACCTCTGCCTCCTGGGCAGTGATTTCGGCCTGCAGATCCGTTATCTTCCCAGGCAAGGCCGCCTGATCTTCGGGCGTCATGGCCGCAATCTGCTCGGGCGTCAGCGACGTCAGCGCGGTCAACTGAGAATTCAGCGCATCCAGCTTCTCCTGGGCCGCTTCAGCGGCGGCCTGAGCGACCTTGGCTTTGGCGGACTGCGTCACAAAGGCCTGGATGGCAGCGAACTTCTTGCTCTTCGAGTTCATATAGGCGTTGATGTTGCGCTGAAGCGAGTTCAGCCGGCCGAGCTTGGCGTGGATGTTCTTCTCCTTGGGAACCGACGAGACCTTTGTGGTCTTGTCGACCGTGGTGTCATCCGTTTTGGCCTTTGCCACCTGCCCCCGAGCCGACGAAGACTTGCCGTGCGAAGCGTCGCTCTTGCCCTTGCTATTGCCGCCGTTACCGCCGGCATTTCCCCCGCCGTTGCCGTTGCCGCCGGCATTGCCACCGCCATTGCCGCCGCCGTGCCCATTGCCGCCGGCTCCGGCGAGCGCCGGAGATGCCAGAAGCGCCAATGCGGCAAGCGCCGCGAACAGAGTTTTTCGGTTTGTCATGGTAATCTCCTCAGGGCATCGCCACCCTTCGCCCAACCGCTAGGCGACCGTCGTATGAGGAATTACTAATTGTACAGAGTAAACTTTAGACAAATGTGGTCTCAATACGCGATCTGACAACCTGCCGGCACCATAACCATTTGATATTAAACACAAATCAACGATCTTGATCGGCCATGGCACTGAAGTCCCATGCCGACCGGACCATAGTCTTATCTGCCGACCAGCGGCACCAGGAAGGTCGTAGAGCAGTGTATTGGAAAGGCGCTGAAATAAAGGAGGTTGATGACGAAAGCATAGGTCTCAGCCGATGCTTTCGCCGCCATCGATCACCAGCGCCTGACCGGTCATGAAGGATGAGCGGTCGGAGACGAGGAACAGGATCGCTTCGGCGATCTCGTCGGCGCTGGCCCAGCGCCCCATCGGAATCTTGGTGCGGACATAGGTTTCGATCGCCTCGCGTCCGCCCATCTGGGCGATGAACGGTTCGTTGAACGGCGTGTCGACCCAGCCCGGACAGAGCGCGTTGACGCGGACATTGTGCCGGGCATAGTCGAGCGACATCTGCCGCGTCATTGCCACCACCGCATGTTTGGAGGTGGCGTAGGCGATCATCTCGCGGTCGTAGAACACGCCCGAATTGGAGGCGGTGTTGAGGATGACGCCGCCGCCCTGTGCGATCATCGACGGCATGACCATCCTGGCCGCCAGGAACTGCGCCCGCACATTGACCCGCCATGACGCGTCCATGCCGCCGACCTCGACCTCGGTCAGCGTTCCGCCGACCTGGATGCCGGCGTGATTGTGCAGGATGTCGATGCGCCCGTGCCTCTCGATCGTGCCGGCAATGAGCTTTTCCAGCGCCCCATCGTCCGCGACATCGGTCGCGATCGCCTCGGCCTGCCCGCCCACTGCCCGCATCTCCGAAGCCGTTGCTTCGCCAGCGGCCTGATCCCTGTCGGCGATGACGACCACCGCGCCTTCCCTGCCCATGATCATGGCGCCGGCGCGCCCGATGCCGGAGCCGGCGCCTGTCACCACGGCGATGCGGTCTTTGAGGATCATGATGCGACTTTCAGTTCGACGGCTTGCGCTGGCGCAATTGCCATTGGGCAAGCACCACGAGCAGCACGGAGGCGACGAGCACGATCGTCGCGATGGCGTTGATCTCCGGCGTCACGCCGCGCCGGATCGACGCGAAGACATAGATCGGTAGCGTCGTCTGCGCCCCGGCGACGAAGAAGGCGATGATGAAATCGTCGAAGGAGAAGGTGAAGGCGAGCAGGAAGCCGGCAACGACGGCCGGCATGATCTGCGGCAGCACGATCGAGCGGAACGTCGTCAACGGCGTCGCGTAGAGATCGCTCGACGCCTCGACCAGATTGCGGTCGAGGCTGCCGAGCCGCGTGCCGACGATCATCGTCACCAGCGCCATCGAGAACAGCCCGTGCGCGGCGATGATCGAGCCGTAGCCGAGCGCGAGGCGCGGCGGCTGGTCGTCGGGCCAGATCGAGGCGAGGAACGGATTGACGACCGTGAACAGCTGGACGAGCGCGACCAGCGTCGAAATGCCGATGACGACGCCCGGAACGACGATCGCAGCGCCCAGAAGCGCATCGAAGACCGCGCGTGTCCGCACGCCGACGCGCGCCAGGCCGAGTGCCGCCGCCGTGCCGCAGAACGCCGCCAGCAAGGCGCTGGTGGTGGCGATGAACAGGCTGTTCTTCAGCGCTTCGACCAGGAACGGGTTCGCCAGCGCCTTGCCGTACCATTGCACCGAAAAGCCGGTGAACTCGCTGGCATGGTGGCCGGCGTTGAAGGAGAACAGCACGACAAGTGCGATCGGCAGATAGAGGAAGGCGAAGACGGCAATGACGAAGGCGCGCATCAGATCAGATCCACCCGGCGCGCGCCCGAAACCCGGGTCGAAATGCGGTTGGCGGCAATCAGCACCACCACCGATACCAGCACCAGCGTGATCGCGATGGCCGATCCGAACGGCCAGTTGCGCGATTGCAGGAACAGGTCGACCAGTGCGTTGCCGATGAAGAACACCTTGCCGCCGCCAAGCAGCGTCGGGATCAGATATTCGCCCAGCAGCAGGATCATGACCAGCGAGAAGCCAGTCATCACGCCCGGCAGCGACAGTTTCAGGGTCACGCCGAGGAAGGTCGAGAGCGGCGTCGCGCCGAGATCGGCGGAGGCTTCCAGCAGCCGGCGGTCGAGCCGCTCGAGGCTGACATAGATCGGCAGGATCATCAGCGGCAGATAACCATAGACGATGCCGAGCAGCACCGCGCCCGGCGTGTTGATCAGCCTGACGTCCTCGACGCCGACAAAGGCGAGCAGCGCAGGAATGCCGCGTCCGCCCAGAATATACATCCAGGCATAGGTCCGCATCAGGAGGCTGGTCCAGAACGGGATGACGACCAGCGCCAGCAGGATCAGCCGCCAGCGCTGCGGCGCGCGCAGAGCGAGGTAGTAGGCAACCGGGTATGCGACGAGCAGACAGGCGAGCGCTCCCACCGGCGCCAGCACCATCGTGTTCCAGAAGGCGGTCGCCCGCGCCGGAAGGTTGGCATATTGCGCGAACGTGAAAGCCGCCTGATAGCCGCCTTCCGGCGCCCGCTCGCCGACGCTGAACACGGCGATGGCAATGAATGGCAGCACCAGAAACACCACCAGCCACGCGGTCGCCGGACCGAGGAGCAAAGCGGTCGTGAGGTTGTGACGAAATCTATTGCCGCGCATTGAAAACCGCCCCGATACCGGCGGACATATGCCCGCCGGTCAATTGTCCGCGCCAGACCGCCCCTCAGGCCGACTTGAAGCGCGCCATCAATTCGGCGCGGCCGGGATCCGTCAGCGTTGCCGCCGCGCCGAATTCCAGCGGCGTCAACAGGTCGGCCGCCGGATAGAGGATCGGATTGTCGAGCACTTCCTTGGGCAGCAGCTTGTTGACCCGCGCATCGGTCGACGGCGCACCATTGGCCAGGTGCTCCTTCACCGCCACCTGCGGGTTCATCAGATAGTTGAGCAGGGCGTAGCCCGCCGGCTTGTTCGGCGCATCCTTCGGAATGGCGTAGAAATCGGTCCAGATCTCGCCGCCTTCCTTGCCCAGCACATAGGCGATCTCCGGAATGTCGCGATGCAGCTGCGCGCCGTCGTTCGTCCAGCACATCGTCATCCAGGCGTCGCCGGCGCGCATGCCCGGCTGGTAGTCGGAGGAGACCGCGAACAGATGCGGCTTGACCTTCAGCAGCAGTTCCTCCGCCTTGGCCAGTTCGTCCTGCTTGAGCGAGTTGAACGAGTAGCCGTAATATTTCAGCGCATTGCCGATCGTGGTCAGCTGGTAGTCATGCACCATGGTGCGGCTGTCGCCTTCCGCCATGGCAGTGTCCCAGAACTCCTTCCAGCTGGTCATCGGCTTGGTCAGCTTCTTGGTGTTGACGGCAAAGCCGGTGGTGCCCCAGTTCTTCGGCACCGCATAGGTCACCCCTTCGATCGTGCCTTCCCCGGTAAAGCGCGGATCCTCCTGCGAGCCATCGAAATTCGGCAACTTCGCCATCTCCAGCGGCTCGATGATGCCGAGTTTCTTGTAAGTCGAGATCGTGTAGTTGGTCGGTACGAACAGGCTCCAGCCCGAGGCGCCGGCCTGCAATTTGGCCAGCATCTCCTCGTTGGAGCCGAAGACATTGACCTCGACGGCGACGCCGGTGTCCTTCTTGAAGTTCTCGAAGGTCGCCGGATCATGATAGTTCGGCCAGGTGGCGATCGACATGCGGTCGCCAAGGCTTTCCGCGGCAAAGGCCGGTGTCGGCATGATGCCGATCTCGCGCGCCATCACCGCAGTCGCAATGCCAAGGCCGGTGAGGCCGAGGAAGTCGCGGCGGCCGATCGAGCCGCGCTTGAGGCGCATCAACTGGTCGACGAATTTCTCGGAGCTTATCGGCAGTCCGTCACGATATGATTTCGACATGTTTATCTACCCTCTGGTTGGCCCCGTTGTTCTTGGTCTCCGCAAACGCCAGCGGCGTTCCGGAGGCAAAGCCGATGGCGACGGGTTCACCCGGCTTGAAGAGATTGCCGTGGCCGATCAGGTGATCGGCCTTGGCCAGCAGCGTTCCGATGCCCTGGACCTCGATCGCGTATTCCGCCGTCGAGCCCAGGAAGATCCGGTTGCGGACGACGCCTTTGAATGGGCCGCCTGTCTGAGCGCCGAGACTGAGCGATTCAGGACGCAGGCTGACCGAAACGGCCTCGCCTTGCTGCAGGGCGGTTCGTTTGCGCGCTGCAATGACGGTGCCATTCGCGAGCGCCACCTCCACCAGATCGCCCGAATGTCCGGCGACGGTACCGCTCAAGAGATTGGTCTTGCCAACGAAATCGGCGACGAACAAATCAGCCGGTTCGTCATAGATCTCGCTTGGCTGTCCGAGCTGGACGATGCGGCCGCCATTCATGACGCAGACGAAATCGCTCATCGACAGCGCTTCCTCCTGGTCGTGCGTGACCAGCACGAAGGTGATGCCGATCTCGCGCTGCAGGTTCTGCAGCTCGATCTGCATGTCAGTGCGCAGCTTCTTGTCGAGCGCCGCCAGCGGCTCGTCGAGCAAGAGCACCGCCGGTTTGTTGACCAGGGCGCGGGCAAGCGCCACACGCTGCTGCTGGCCGCCCGACAGTTCGTGGATCTTGCGGCGGCCATAGCCGGCGAGCCGCACCATTTCCAGCGCTTCGCCCGCTCTTGAGGCGATCTCGCGCGACGACAGCCTTGGCCGCGCCTGACGCAGCCCGTAGGCGACGTTGTCCTCGACATCGAGATGCGGAAACAGCGCGTATTGCTGGAACACCATGTTGACCGGCCGCCGGTAGGGCGGCGTGCCGGCCATGTCCTGGCCGCGAATGAACACCTGGCCTTCGCTCGGCTGTTCGAAGCCGCCGATCATGCGCAGGCAGGTGGTCTTGCCGCAGCCGGACGGCCCGAGCAACGCGACAAAGGCGGAGGGTGGGACAGCGAGATCGATGCCGCTGACCGCGGTCACCGCGCCATAGCGCTTGGTGACGCCGCGAAACTCGATGTCGGGCACTGCGGTCAAGGCTGATGGCTCCAGCAACAGGGCAATATCGGGACGCTACCAGAGCCAATGGCGGCTAGTATATACCTCTCAGGTGGTATATCTGATCTATTTTCTCGTTTAAGGGGGTATAGATTGTCCCGCAGCGACGAATACAGCCAGCTCGCCACGCTCGTCGCGGCGACGCGGGAGACCAGCGGCGACCTGTTCGGCAATGCGCTGGTCGATTGGCTGCGGCTCCATGTCAGCTTCGACCACTGCGTGATCTTCGGCTATCGCGGCGCGGCGCGGCCGCCGCTGCTGTTCGAAACCTTCTCGCCGACTGAGAGCCACGTCTTCGTCGCGCTCTATCAGGAGGGGCCGTATCTGCTCGACCCGTTCCACCACGCTGCGGTCGAGCGCAAGGAAGGGTTCTGGCGCATGCGCGAACTGGCGCCGGACCGCTTCTATGCCAGCGAGTATTTCCGCTCCTACTATAGCCAGACCAGGCTGGCCGAGGAGGTCGGCTTCTTCGTGCCGCTGCCGGGCAAGGATGCGCTGGTGTTGTCGCTGATGCGGCTGCGCGCTTCAGGCCCGTTCGGCACCGCCGATGCCAGGTTGCTGCGCGACATGGCGCCGGCGGTGATCAGCTTCGCCAGGCTGCGCTGGCCCGCCCTTCCGGCCGACGAACCGGCAGAGGCGCAGCAGGACGAGACGACCGCTCCAGTCAACGAGTTCGACCGCGCCCATATCTGGCAGAGCCTGTCGCTGACGCCGCGCGAAAAACATGTCGTTGACCTGGTGCTGCAGGGGCATTCGACGGAATCGATCGCCAGGGCCATGCGCATCGTGCCGGGCACCGTGAAGGTCCATCGGCGCAACATCTACCGCAAGCTCAAGATCAGGTCGCAGGCCGGCCTGTTCGCACGTTTCGTCGAGATCATCGACGCGCGGATCCGGCAGGACCCCTAACCGCCGGCTTCCCACGATCCGGTCTCGGCCATCCGCTTCAGCAACGGCGCTGGCTTGAACACATCCTTGCCCGTCCGCTGATGCCAGTACTCGAGCCGCTCGATAATCTTGCCCGGGCCTTCAAGGCCAGCCCAGAACAGCGGCCCGCCCTTGCCCACGGGAAAGCCGTAGCCATTGACCCAGACGACATCGATGTCGGACGCACGGGCCGCTATGCCTTCCTCCAGGATCTTGGCGCCCTCGTTGATCAGGGGGTAAAGCGTGCGCTCGATGATCTCTTCCGCACTGATCGCGCGCGGCGCGATGCCCTTCTCGGCGGCCTTGTCGCGGATCAGCACCTCGACCTCCGGATCCGTGGCCGGGGTACGCGAACCGTTCTCGTAGAGATAGAACCCCCGGCCGGTCTTCTGGCCGAAACGTCCTTGTTCGCACAGCGTGTCGGCGATCACGGCCGACAGGCCACGCGCCTTCCGGTTGCGCCAGCCAATGTCGAGACCGGCGAGATCGCCCATCTGGAAAGGCCCCATCGGCCAGCCGAAATCGGTGAAGACCTGGTCGATCTGGCTGGGCGTCGCGCCTTCCAGAAGAAGCGCTTCCGATTCCGAGCCGCGCGCGGCCAGCATGCGGTTGCCGACGAAGCCGTGGCAGACGCCAACGACAACGGCCACCTTGCCGATCCGCCGCGCCAGGTCGACGACGGTCGCAAGCGCATCGAGCGCGGTCTTGTCGGCGCGCACGATCTCCAAGAGCTTCATGACATTGGCCGGCGAGAAGAAATGCAGGCCGAGCACATCCTGCGGCCGCGAGGTCGAGGCGGCGATTTCGTTGATGTCGAGATAGGAGGTGTTGGTGGCGAGGATCGCGCCCGGTTTGGCCACGGCATCGAGCTTGCCGAACACCTCCTTCTTGACCGCCATGTCTTCGAACACCGCCTCGACGATCAGGTCGCAATCGGCGAGGTCGGCATAGTCGGTGGAGCCTTTGAACTGGTCGAGCCGCTGCCGCTTGGCATCTTCGCTGAGCGAGCCGCGCGTGACGGACACCGAGTAGTTCCTGTCGATCGTCGCCAAACCGCGCTGCAGGGCCTCGTGGCTGGTTTCCAGCAAGGTTACGGGATAGTCGCCATTGGCGAAAGCCATAGCGATGCCGCCGCCCATCGTGCCGGCGCCGATGACGCCGACGCGGGCGATCCGGCGCTTGGTGTCCTTGCCCGCAAGCTTTGCCGCCTCACGTTCGGCGAAGAACAAATGACGCTGCGCCCGCGACTGGTCGCTGCCGACCAGTTTCACGAACAGCGCACGCTCCGCCGCCAGCGCCGCATCGAAGGGCAGCGTGACGGCATTGCGCACCGACTGCGCGCAAGCGATCGGCGCCTCGAGCCCGCGCGCTTTCCTGGCAAGATCCGCAGCCTCGGCGTCGAAAGCCGCGAGGTCGGTCTCCTTGAGCCCCTCATTGCGATCACGCACCGACCTGAAGGGGCCACCCTTGCGGGCAATTTCCCTGGCGAAGTTCACGGCATGCGTGGTCAGATCGCCTTCGAAGACGGCATCGACGAGACCGGCGGCATGCGCCTCGGTCGCACCGACCGGCGTACCGGAGACGATCATCCTGAGCGCCTTCACCGCGCCGACCAGGCGCGGCAGCCGCACTGTGCCGCCGCCCCCCGGCAACAGGCCGAGCTTCACCTCCGGCAGGCCGAGCTTGGCGCCGGCATCGGCAACGCGGAAATGGCAACCCAGCGCCAGTTCCAACCCGCCACCGAGCGCGGTGCCGTGGATGGCGGCGACCGTCGGCTTGGCGATGGTCTCCAGCGTCGCCACGATGGCGCGCAGCTCCGGCTGCTGCATCGGCTTGCCGAACTCGGTGATGTCGGCGCCGGCGACAAAGGTCCGCCCGGCGCAAGCAATGACGATGGCGGCAACCGACGCATCGTCGCGCAAGGCAACCAGCGCTTGCATCAGCGGCTCACGGACATGAAAGCTCAGCGCGTTGACCGGCGGGTTGTCGATGGTGGCGATGACGACATCGCCATCGCGACTGACCTTGAGGAAATCGGACACACAAAACCTCCCAGCAATGGTCGTGATTTACAGCGTCACGACGCGGATGGGAACCGGATGCCGGCCTGGCACAATGATTGCCGGTCGAGATGCCTGGTCGCCATCACCTCCGAAGTAGAGATCCTTCACACCCCCCTCTGCCCTGCCGGGCATCTCCCCCGCAAGGGGGGGGGGGGAGATCGGACGTCACCACGGCCTTCGCCAATTTTCAACGTTGGAAGGCGGGCGAAACGGCGAAGCTGCCGATCTCCCTCCTTGCGGGGGAGATGGCCGGCAGGCCAGAGGGGGGTGCTGTCCCGCCAGCGTCGGCGTCTTGTTCCCGCTACCGCGGCGCTTTCTGCCCGCCCGCCGCCGTGATCACCCCGACAATGATCAGCCCCGTGAGCAGCAATCGCACCCCGGCACTCACCCCAAACGTGTTGAGCATGGTCAGCAAGAGCACCAGGAACAGCGCCGCGCCCCACACGCCAGGCACATTGGCCTTGCCGCCGGCGACCGACGTGCCGCCGATGACGACGACGGCGATCGAGGCCAGCAGATATTCATTGCCGATATCGACATTGGCGCCGCGGAAATAGCCGGCGAGCAGCGCGCCGTCGATGCCGCCGAGCGCGCCCGACAGGGTGTAGGTGAGGAAGCGGATGCGGCCGACATTGACGCCGGCGAGCCACGCCGCGCGAATGTTCTGGCCGATCGCCAGCACAGAGCGGCCATAGATCATACGCTGCAGCGCGATGGCCGCACCGATGGTGAACAGCACGGTGAGGATCGCCAGCACCGGAATGCCTGAAATCTGCCAGTTGGCGAAATCGGCGAAGCCCGGCGGCGGCTTGATCTGCAGCCCGCGGCCGTAGCTGATGTCGATCGACTGGATGATGAAGCTGGCCGACAAAGTGGCGATGATCGGCGGGATGCGCAGCGCCCAGATCAGCAGATAGTTGACGGCGCCGATCGCCGCCCCGCAGGCAAGCGCCGCCAGCAGCCCGACCGCGATCATGGAATCGTTACCGTCCATCACTTTCATCGCGACGGCGCTGGCAAGGCCGATATTGGCCGGCAGCGACAGGTCGACATTGCCCGGGCCGAGTGTGATGACGAACATCTGGCCGACGCCGACAATGACGGTGAACACCGCCAGCGACAGGGCCGCCGTCACCATGCCGCCGGCGCCATAACCGCCGGTGAAGGCGATCGTCGCCAGCCACACCAGAAGTGCGCCAATGAACGACCAGATCCAGGGTTTGGTGAGCAGCGATTTCACCGATGTCATCGCTCACCTCTCCTTGCGGCTGATCAGCACCCGCGCCGCCAGCACGATGATGAGGATGGCGCCGTTGGCGGCAACCTGCCAATCGGGTGGAATGTGCATGAAGGTGAGCAGCGGCGAGGCGGCCAGCGCCAGCGTCAGCGCGCCGATCACAGCACCTATCGGCGATACCCGGCCGCCGACGAATTCGCCGCCGCCGAGGATGACGCCGGCGATCGCCAGCAGCGTGTAGCCATTGCCGATATTGGCATCGGCCGAGGTGGTGATGCCGATCAGCGCCATGCCGGACAGCACGCCGAACAGGCCGGCGAGCGCAAACAGCACGATCTTGGTCTTGAGCAGCGACCAGCCGGCGCGCCCGAGTGCCGCCGGATTGCCGCCGGAGCCGCGCAGGATCACGCCATAGGAGGTGCGCATCAGGCCAAAATGGACGATGACGCCGATCAGCAGCGCCGCGATGATCGGAAAGGGCACGAAAGGCGGCTTGAACGCCATCAGCCCGAGCAGCCAGTCCGGCGCCTTGCCGCCCGGTTTGGGCAAAACGAGAATCGCCAGCCCCTGCCAGACGAAGCTCATGCCGAGCGTCACCACGATGGACGGCAGATTGCGCAGATGGATCAGCGCGCCGAGCAGCGCATAGACGCCGATCGATCCAAGCAGGATGACGGCACCGATGAGCGGCGCGTCCTTCAGGCAGGTCGCCGTGACGCAGCCGACGAAGCCGACAAAGGTGCCTATCGACAGGTCGAGCTCGTTTCCGGCAATGACGAACATCTGCGCGATCGTCGCCAGCGCGATCGGGATTGCCAGGTTCAGCATCAGGCTGAAGCCGAAATAGCTGATGGCGCGCGGGTTGAGCCAGGCGATAGCGAGCAGCACCAGCGCCAGCGACAGCGCCGGCAGCAGTCCGCGCAGCAGGCGGGCGCGGGCCAGCGCGCCACGCTCGGCGGACGTCCTGGCAGCGGTGTCGAGGCTGGCGGCCGTCATCTCAGGCCGCATCGCCGAAGGAGGACTGGATGATCTTCTCTTCGGTCAACTCGTCGCGGCGCAGATTGGCGACGATGCGGCCGTTCTTGAAGACATAGATGTGATCGCAATTGTCGAGCTCTTCGGTTTCCGTGGTGTACCAGAGGAAGGTGCGGCCTCGGGCAGCCTCTTCGCGCACGAGGTCATAGACCTCCAGCTTGGTGCCGATATCGACGCCGCGCATCGGGTCGTCCATCAGCACGATCTGCGCGTCCGAGCCGAGCGCACGCGCAAACAGCGCCTTCTGCTGGTTGCCGCCCGACAGTGAAAAGATGTTGTTGTTCATATCCGGCGTGCGGATGCCGATCTTCTTCTGCCAGAATGCAGCGAGTTCGGCCTCGCGCTGCGGCGAGATCAACAGCCCGCTGCGCAGCCGCGCCAGCGAGCGGATGCCGATATTCTCGGCAATCGACCATTGCGGAAAGATACCGTCCGACTGGCGGTCGCCGGCGACCAGCGCCACCGGTGCGGTCACCTCGATACCGGCCCGGGCGCGCGATGCAGCAGTGAAGATCGCCAGAAGCAGGTCGGTCTGGCCGTGGCCAGCCAGCCCGGCAAGGCCGATGATCTCCCCGGCACAGGCGACAAGGTCGGTGCCGTCCTTCTGCACGGTGGGCCGCGCCCGGACCCGCAGCGGACTGGCGGCGGGCTTGGCGGCAGCGATTTGCGCCGCGATCTTCTGGCGCGCTTCCGCGCCGCCCATCGCCGTCACCAGCCGGTCGCGGTCGAAGGCACTGGCGGCGTCAGCGACAACCACCTTGCCGTCGCGCATCACCACGATGCGGTCGGCGTTGCGCAGCACCTCGCCCAGCACATGCGAGATCAGGATGCAGCTTTTGCCGCCGGCAACGAAACGGCGCACGAAGGCCAGCAATTGGCCCGCCGTATGCGCGTCGAGCGACGAGGTCGGCTCGTCGAGGATGACGAGGTCGAGACGATCCTGGGTGACGGTGAAGGCGCGCGCCACCTCCACCATCTGGCGTCGGCCGATCGACAGGTCGCCGACAATGTCGGACGCCGAGATGCTGTGGCCCGGAAATATCTCGTCGAGCTTGGCGGCGATCAGCTCGGCCGCCTTGCGCCGCCAGCCGAAGCCACGCAGCGAAGCGTGGTTGTTGCGCGTGTTCTCGGCGACGCTGAGATTGGGGCACAGCGACAGTTCCTGGAACACGCAGCGTATGCCGAGCTGCTGCGCCCGCGACACCGAGTAGTTGTCCTCGGTGCCGCCATGCACGCCGATCTGCCCGCTGTCGGGCACCAGCGTGCCCGCCACCATGTGCATCAGCGTCGATTTGCCGGCGCCATTGTGGCCGACGAGACCGACGCACTCGCCGGGGCCGACGTGAAAATCGACGCCGCCCAGCGCGCGAACGGCGCCGAAATGCTTTTCGGCGCCGTTCAGTCTGATGATGTCAGCGTTCCCTTCAGGCATGCTCAACGATATCCGCTCGGCGATACGGAGGGCAACGCTGCCGTGACATTCACTTGATGTTGGCTTTGATGGCCGCGATCGCGTCTTCCTGCGTGTATTCGTGGCTGGCGACGCCGCCCTTGGGGATCTTCGGCAGCTCGGCCTCGAAATCGTCCTGTGTGAAGGCCAGGTACGGCACCAGCAGATCGTGCGGAATGTCGGTGCGGCCGTCGAGCACCTGCTGCGCCACCCAGAAGGCGAGCGACGACACGCCGGGCGCGATCGAGGCCGACCAGGTCTGGTAGCCGTCCTTGTCCTTCTGTTCCTTCCACCACTGCAGCTCGTCCTGGCGGTTGCCCATGATGATGGTCGGACGCGGCTTGCCGGCGGCGGCGAAGGCCTGGGCCGCACCGTAACCGTCACCGCCCTGGTCGACGACGCCGACGATGTCGGGCAGCGACGGCAGGATGGTCGCCACCGCCTTTTGCGCCGTCGTCTGGTCCCAGTCGCCGGTCACCGAACCGACGATCTTGAACTCGGGATGGGCGGCGACGCCTTCGAGGATGCCGGCATGGATGGCATCGTCGATCGAGGTCCCGGCAAGCCCACGGATTTCCAGAAGATTGCCGCCCTTGGGCTGGAACTTGGCAATCTGCTCGATTTCCTGCTTGCCCATGTCCTTGAAGTCGACGACGACGCGGTAGGCGCAAGGTTCGGTCACGGTGCCGTCGAAGGAGACGACGACGATGCCGGCATCGCAAGCCTGTTTGATGGCGCCGTTGAGCGCATCCGGCGAGGCGGCGTTGATGACGATCGCGTCATAGCCCTGCAGGATCAGGTTCTGCACCTGTGCTGCCTGCGTCGGCACCTCCTTGTCGGCGGTGGTGAAGATGTCGGCCGCGCCGACGATCTTGTCGGCGACCGCCTTCTTGGTGACGATGCCATAGCTGTCGAGCATCGCCTGCCGCCAGGAATTGCCGGCATAATTGTTGGAAAAGGCGATCTTCTTGCCACTGGTATCGGCCAGCGCCGTGCCCGAGGCGAGCATTGCGGCCAGAGCGCCCAGAACGAACAGTTTCTTCATGTCGTTATCCTCCCAGATGTGTTGACTGCTGCATTCCCACCGGCTTTGACCCCGGCCTCAACTCTGATTTGAGCACGGATTGTCCCGGGCTCAAAACAGTCTCAATCCCGGCACGCGCACCCTGAGCCGGTACAGCGACGTCGACGCGGTGATGTAGAGGCTTTGCAAATCGTCGTCACCGAAGGTGAAATTCGCGCAATCTTCGGGCGTCCGGATGACGCCAAGAATGGCGCCCGACGCGTCGAAAATGTGGATGCCGCCGGGACCGGTGCAGTAAAGATTGCCGCGGCTGTCGATCTTCATGCCGTCGGGCGCTCCCGGCCCCTCGCCCTCGGTCACTGCCCACACCGCGCCGCCATTGAGGTCGCCATTGGCTTCCACGCCGAACACCCTGATGTGCCCGCGTTCGGTGTCGTTGATGAACAGCCGCGACTCGTCGAGCGAAAAGCAAAGCCCGTTCGGCTGCCCGAAATCGTCGGCCAGCAATGTCAGCCGGGCGCCATCGCCATCGATGCGGTAGACGCCCTGGAACGGCAGGTCCTGTGGCCGTGGCACGCCATAGAATTCCCTCCGACCATAGCCCGGATCGGTGAAGTAGATCGATCCGCCGGTGGCAACGACGATGTCGTTCGGGCTGTTGAGCTGCTTGCCCTGGTGGTGCGTGGCAAGCACCGTCACGCTGCCGTTGGGCTCGGCGCGGGTCACGCGGCTTGTTGCGTGCTCGCAGGTGACCAGCCGCCCCTGGCGGTCCAGCGTGTTGCCATTGGCCTTGTGGCTCGGCGCGCGGAACAGCTCGATGTCGCCTTCGGCATTGCGGCGATACATCCGGCTTTCCGGAATGTCGGAGAAGACCAGCCATTTCTCATAGGGGTGCCAGACCGGCCCTTCGAGGAAGCCGAAGCCGCTCGCCAGCGTCTCAATGGTCGCATCGCCGACGACGTCGTCGAAACCGGAATGGCGCGCACGCGCCGACACCGACATCATCGGCTCCCGGCGCGAACAGCCGTGCTACTCCGCATGGTGACGAATGGCATGAGCGCTTCCCGATATGGTCTTCTTGTTGGGGCAGAGCGTAGGCGCGGTACCGACGAGCCGATACGGGTCAAAGCGCACGGCCGACTGTGCGTTTGCACAGTCGGCCGTGCCTATCGAACATAGGATAGCGGGGACGTCAGATCAGGGCCGGCGAACACTCCGCAAAAGCGCGGTCAAGGTTGCGCTCGCGCAAGCCACCGCCACAAGCACGACCACGCCGGCAGCGTTGGATTTTTGCCCTGCGCGAAATGGGTCTTGCTGCGTGGGTTGAGGGCTGTGAACCAACGTGTTCAGATCGGACCTGCTGCCGTGCCGAACGGAATAGGTGCGCGTGAACTCGGCACCGAGAAGGAAAATTTCCGACGAGTAGTAAACCCAGAGCAGTATGACGAGCAGTCCGCCGGCGGCGCCATACGAAGACGCAATCGCGCTGGTGCCGATGTACCAGCCGATAAGCGATTTTCCCAATGTGAACAGGGCCGCGGTCCCGACAGCGCCAATCCCCACATCGCGCCATTCCAGGGTTCGATCGGGCAAAACCTTGTAGATGGCGGCAAACATCACGGAGATAAGCGCAAACGAAACGACGCCGTTGATCCCGCTGAGTATGATCGTTCCGAACGGCAGATGGGCGTTGATGAAAGCGCCCAGTGCCGAAATCGCGGCGCTTGCGATGAGAGAGACCAGCAACAGGAACCCGAGTGCGGCCACCAATCCCAGACTGGCGGCCCGTGCCCGCACCAGACGCGACAGGGAATTGCCTTGCGGTTCGATCTTCCAGATTGTGTTCAACGACTGCTGCATTTCGCCGAAGACGCCAGACGCGGCCACCAGCAAGGTGACCAGCCCTATGATCGCCGCCCAGGTGCCGTATAGGCTGCCGGATGCACTTTCCAAGGCCGTCTTGAGGAGATCGGCGCTTTCCGGTCCCATCAGCCCTGATATCTGCGCGGACAAGGCCAATTGTGCGGCATCGTGGCCGAAGACGAGACCAGCGATCGCTACCACGATCAGCAAGATCGGCGCCAGCGAGGTGGCGGCATAAAAGGCCATCGCCGCACCATGGCTAAGCGCATTGTCGTCGATGAAGCCGACTATGCTTTCACGCACCAGGTGCCATGAATCTGCAAATGAGGGTCGCACTTCGGGTCCGCAGGCATTGAGTTGGCGTTCATTAGCAATGCGCCGGACCTTCCGATGTTCCGGGGCGTGGCCGCCGCTGTTTCAGTGCTCCGCCAGCCAGGCATCGAGCCGGTCCTGTTCGCGGCGCAGTGCGTCGATGTTGATCAGGCCACGCGCCATGGCGAGATAGATCGCCCGCGTCCGCGAGTTGAACACGGAAGCATCGCCGGTGCCGTCGTCCGCCGGCATGATGCCGAGCTTGTCATAGACATGCTTGATGCGGCTCTGCGCGCCACGGATCGACAGGCCGCGGCGTGCTGCGATCGCCCGGTCGGTCAGGCCGAGCGCGATGTCGATCAGGCTCTCATATTCGCCGTCGGTGATGCCCTCGAACTTGTCCTGCACGCGGTGCTGGATACCGCGGATCTCGCGGTCGATGATGCAGTGGCCTTCGCGGAAAACGCCGCGCAGGGCGGACCGCATGCCCTCCTCCGTCGCCGATTTGAGCACATAGCCATAGACCGAGCCCGGCGGGACGATGCGCGCCACGCCGCGCACATAGGCTTCGTCGGCGAAATTCGACCAGAACAGGATGTGCGTGCCGGCGCGGCGGTTCCAGATCGCCTTGGCAACTTCGATTCCCGTCGCCTTCGGCATCTGCAAATCGAGCACGACATGCAGTGGCTCGCGTTCGGCCGCCAGGTTGATGGCGTCCTCGCCGTCACTCGCTTCGATGACCTCGACGTCGCCGGGCCACAACTGCTCCACCGTTCGCCGCGCGAAGCTACGGTGCAACCCGTCATTCTCGGCTATCATCACAAGCATCACATGGCCTCCGATACGGCGATCTCGCCAGGAACCGCTGCAGCCGCCGCCAATTCTCGCGACGGCTGGCGGTCGATCTCGACGACGACACGGGTGCCGCCGTTCTTGCGGCCGGCTTGGCCGATGCGCAGCCGCGCCCCGATAAGGGCTGCCCGCGTGTGCATATGGCCGATGCCGCCATACGCGGCCGGGTCGACAGCGCCGCAGCCCTGGCCGTCATCCGTCACGATCACCCGCAGCACGCTCGCGGTCGACGCCAGCAGCACGTCGATGCGGTGCGGCGCGGCATGGCGAACGGCATTGTTGATCGCTTCCTGCACGATCCGGTAGAGCGCGGTCCGCACTGGCTCGGACAGGCTGTCGGCGCCGCCGTCGCTGGTGTCGGCGATGCGCACGGCGATCGGCGGCTTGGCCCTGGCGACGCTGCGGTTGAGATGCGCCTCGACCGCGTCGCGCAGGCCGAACAGTTCGAGCACGCTCGGCCGCATGTCGTCGACGATGTGGCGCAGTTCCGTCAGGCAGCCGGCGACCTCCTGCTCGAGATCGGCAAGCTGCGCTGCCCGCGCCACGCCCTGGCCGCGAAGGGCCGAAAGCTGGCGCGCGATGCGGGCCAGATCGGCAAGCGTCTGGTCGTGCAGATCCATGGCCATGCGCCGACGTTCGCGCTCCATGCCTTCGGTCAATTGCGAGGCGCCGACGCGCAGCAGCTCGACGCGGTTGCGCGCCTCGCTCTCGGCCAGCATGGCGCGGCGCGCCTCCTCGGTCTGGATCAGCGCGAAGATGTAGGGCGCGATCAGGTCCGCGCATTGCTGGGCGACCGCGACATCGGCAAGCGTGTAGCAGTCGACCTCGTGTCGGCTGATGTTGAGCGCGCCGATGATGCCGCCGCGCGCCCTGAGCGGCACGACGATGCGGCTGCGCAGCCTGGCGGCGAAGATCGGGCCGTCGATAGCGGTGGCGAAATGGAACCGCTCGTCGCTCAACGCGTCGTCGGCGAGCAGATAGGGGACTTCGCCCCACAGCACCGAGCGGATCGGGCTGACTTCGGTCGGCAGCGGATGCTGGGCAAGCTCGCTCCAGCTGGTGTGGAAGCCGGCTTCGTAACAGGCGTGCCGGCGGCCGTCATGCGACAGCACCGCCAGATCCATGTGGTCGTGCGGGATGAGCGAGCCGATCTCGATGGCTGTCGCGCGGAACGCCGTGCCGGGATCGATATGGCCGGCAAGCGCCCGCGATATCGCCAGCAGCCGGTCGATCAGGACCAGGGACACTTCCGCCATTGCTTTCACGATCCTCCCGTGCCGCGAAATAGTGGACGCATGCCGCCGCCGCTGTCAACGACGGAGCCGCTGGCCATAGGGTCCCGCACTCAGCTTGACAAAAGACCTGACGACAGCTCGGCGGTGTCGGCAGCCTTGTGGCGGCAATAGGAATTTTTTCTTGACTCGGTGCCCTCAGCTATGGTACATTTTTGCCTATGGTGCTGATTTGCGCCTATGACCCGCCGCACAGGCGGGTTTTTCGTTTGATGCTCCGTCAGCCAATGCGCGGGCGAAGGCTCCGAAGAAACCCGTCAGCCCGAATTCGTTGCCCTGCCGTTGGCCCGCCCGATCAACTTGCGGTGCAATGATTGTAAAGGGTTCGCGTCCTGGTCTAGGGAGAAGGCCAGGAGACCGAACAGAATGCCAGTGACGCAAAACGTTGCTCCGGGCGCCCCGGGAATCCCGGCGCGCTGGACATCAAGCGCCAAGAGTGGCGTCGGAACGTCGCTTTCGCCGGCCGGCCGGATCTGGTTCACGATCAGCCACGGCATCCTCAACGAAATCTACTATCCCCGCGTCGACAGCGCCTGCACCCGCGACCTCGGCCTGATCGTCACCGGCCCCGGCGGCTATTTCTCGGAAGAGAAACGCGATGCCGTGCATACGATCGAACCGTTCGAGGACGGCGTGCCCGCCTACCGGCTGGTCAACACGGCGAATGACGGCGCCTGGCGGATCGAAAAGCGCATCCTCGCCGACCCGGAGCGCCCGGCGCTGCTGCAGGAGATCACCTTCACAGCACTCAAGGGTGCGCCCGGTGACTACCGCGTTTATGCGCTTCTGGCGCCGCATCTGGTCAATGCCGGCATGGGCAACACCGCATGGGTCGGCGAGCACGAGGGAAAGCCCGTGCTGTTCGCCTCGGGGCGCGGCTCTTGCCTGGCTCTGGCCTCGTCGCTGCCCTGGCGAACCGGTTCGGCCGGCTATGTCGGCTTTTCCGACGGCTGGCAGCAACTCCACAACACCGGTGAGCTCGACGCTGCATACCAGCGGGCCGAGGACGGCAATGTCGCGCTGACGGGCGAGATCGGCTTTTCCGCCACAGAGACCAAGGCCTTGCTGGCGCTGGGGTTTGGAGCGACGCCGGGCGAGGCCGCGCAACATGCTTTCGCCAGCCTGAAGCAGGGTTTTGAACCCGCGGTGAAATCCTACCTCCAGAACTGGCGCAATTGGCAAAAGGGCTTGCTGCCGCTGGACCGGCACGCGGTGCCCGGGTTCAACTTCTATCGCATCTCGACGGCGGTACTGGCGACGCACCGGTCGATCGCGACACCGGGCGCCGCGGTCGCCAGCCTGTCGATCCCGTGGGGCTTCGACAAGGGGTGACGACGACCTCGGCGGCTACCATCTGGTCTGGCCGCGCGATCTGGTCGAGACGGCGGGCGGCTTTCTTGCTGCCGGCGATGCTGCCTCGGCTCTGCAAATCCTCGATTACCTCAGCTCCATCCAGCAGCCGGACGGCCATTGGCCGCAGAACGCCTGGCTCGACGGATCGGCCTATTGGCCCGGCATCCAGATGGACGAATGCGCCTTTCCGCTGCTGCTGGCCGATGCTTTGCACCGCGCCGGCCATTTGCCGCGCGCCAGGCTCATGACCTTCCTGCCGATGATCGAGCGCGCCGCCGGCTATGTCGTGCGCAACGGACCCGTCACCGGCGAAGACCGCTGGGAAGAGGATGCCGGCTACAGCCCGTTCACGCTCGCCGTCGAAATCGCCGCACTGCTTGCCGCGGCAGACCTGCTCGACGCCTGCGGCAAGACAGACGCCGCGACCTACCTGCGCGAGACATCGGACGTCTGGAACGACCAGGTCGAGCGCTGGACCTACGTCACCGGCACGGCGACCTGCAGTCAAGTCGGCGTCGAAGGCTACTATGTCCGCATAGCACCACCCGACAGCGCCGAGGCCGGTTCGCCGAAGGACGGCTATGTCCCGATCAAGAACCGGCCGCCCGGCGACACGGATCGGCCCGCCAAGGAGATCGTCAGCCCGGACGCGCTGGCGCTGGTGCGCTTCGGTCTGCGGGCAGCCGGCGACCCGCGCATGACAGACACGGTCAAGGTCATCGATGCGCAATTGCGCTGCGGTCTGCCGCAAGGGCCGCTCTGGTATCGCTACAACGGCGATGGCTATGGCGAGCACGAAGACGGCGCACCTTTCGATGGCACCGGCCAGGGTCGCCCCTGGCCGCTGCTGGCCGGCGAACGTGCCCACTATGAGCTGGCGGCTGGACGCGAGGAAAAGGCAGCCAGCCTGCTGGCAGCACTGGAAGGCTCGGCCGGATCGGGGGGCCTGTTGCCGGAGCAGGTCTGGGACGGCGCCGATCTGCCGGAACGCGAACTGCTGCATGGCCGCCCCTCGGGCAGCGCCATGCCGCTGGTCTGGGCGCATTCGGAGCATATCAAGCTGCTGCGCTCGCTGCGCGACGGCGCGGTCTTCGACATGCCGCCGCAAGGCGTCAAGCGCTATATCGAGGACAAGACCGTATCGCCGTTCAGAACTTGGCGGTTCAACAACAAGATCCGCGCCATGCCGGAGGGCAAGACGCTGCGTGTCGAATTGTTGGACCCGGCTACAGTCCACTGGAGCACCGACAACTGGGCGACAGCCCAGGACAGCCAGACGGTGGAGAACGCCTTCGGCATCCATCTTGCCGATCTGCCCGCGGCAAGCCTCCCGGGGGGAAGCACGCTGATCTTCACTTTTTTCTGGCCCGGGACCGGCGATTGGGAGAATGTCGACTTCTCCGTCATATCGGGCGACCAAGATGGCCAGTAGATCATAGCCAGTAGACCTTCCCTCGATAAACCCCGCAAATCTCTTAGGAAACAGGGACGAAACCATGCAGATCGGAATGATGGGACTGGGCCGGATGGGCGCCAACATGGTCCGGCGCCTGATGCGCGACGGCCACGAATGCGTCGTCTACGACATCAACCCGGCCAGCGTCGCCGCCCTGGTGACCGACGGCGCGTCAGGGGCGGCCTCGATGGAAGAATTCGTCGGCAAGCTGGCCAAGCCGCGCTGTGTGTGGCTGATGCTGCCGGCAGCGATCACCGGCAGGATCATCGACCAGGTGGCGGCCCTGATGGAGCCCGGCGACATCGTCATCGACGGCGGCAATTCCTATTACCACGACGCCGTCGACCAGGCCGCGAAACTGGCCGGCAAGGGTATCCATCTTGTCGATGTCGGCACCAGCGGCGGCGTCTGGGGCCTGGAGCGTGGCTACTGCCTGATGATCGGCGGTCCCGACGTGGCGGTGCAGCACCTCGATTCGATCTTCTCCACGCTGGCACCGGGCGCCGATGCCGGCTCCAATCCGCCTGGGGATGCCGGCACCGCGCCCTTCGGCTATCTGCATTGCGGACCGAGCGGCGCCGGCCACTTCGTCAAGATGGTGCACAACGGCATCGAATATGGCGTCATGGCCGCCTATGCCGAAGGCATGAACATCCTGAAGTCGGCCAATGCCGGCAAGCGGCAACGGACGGCGGACGCCGAGACCAGTCCGCTGGAAAACCCGCAATACTACCAGTTCGACATCGACCTTCCCCAGGTGGCCGAGGTCTGGCGGCATGGCAGCGTTATCGGCTCCTGGCTGCTCGACCTGACGGCCGGCGCGTTGAAAAGCGATCCGGGCCTGGTGAATTTCGGCGGCCGCGTCTCGGATTCCGGCGAAGGCCGCTGGACGCTGAAGGCGGCTATCGACACCGGCGTGCCGGCTCCAGTGCTGTCCTCGGCGCTGTTCGACCGCTTCTCCTCGCAGGGCGAATCCGAATTCGCCGACAAGCTGCTCTCCGCCATGCGCTATGCCTTTGGCGGCCATGTCGAGAAGCCGAAGGCCGGCAAGTGACGACACGGGGGGAGACACGCGCATGAGCCAGGAACGGTCCGACACGCTGGTGCTCTTCGGGGCCACCGGCGACCTCGCCCACAAGAAGATATTTCCAGCCCTTTACCAGATGGTCGCCAAGGGCACGCTCACCGAGCCGGTGATCGGCGTCGCTTTCGACGCCTGGGACCTCAAGCAGTTGCAGGCGCGCGCCCGCGACGGCATCGTCAATGCGCTCGGCAAGATCGACGAGAAAGCGTTCGCCAAATTCGCTTCGCTGCTGCGCTACGTCAGCGGCGACTACCGCGATGGAGCGACGTTCGAGAAACTGAAAAACGCCCTCGGCACCGCGCAGCGGCCGCTGCACTACATGGCGGTGCCGCCGACCATGTTCGAGACCGTCGTCCAGGGGCTGGAGCAATCAGGCACCGCGCATGGCGCACGGCTGATGGTGGAAAAGCCCTTCGGCCACGATCTGCAATCGGCGCGCTGGCTGAACCGGGTCCTGCATCTGGTGTTCGACGAACAGTCGATCTTCCGTATCGACCATTATCTGGGCAAGGAAGCGATCCAGAACCTGCTCTATTTCCGCTTCGCCAATTCCTTCCTCGAGCCGATCTGGAACCGCAACTACGTCGAAAGCGTGCAGATCACCATGGCCGAGGATTTCGGCGTCGAGGGACGTGGCCGTTTCTATGACGATGTCGGCTGCATCAGGGACGTCATCGAGAACCATCTGCTCAACATCCTGTTGCTGCTTGCCATGGAGCCGCCTGTCGGCCGTTCCGCCGACGATCTGATCGACGAGAAGGTGCAGGTGCTGCGCGCGATCAGGACGCTGACAAAAGACGATGTCGTGCGTGGCCAGTTCACCGGCTATCTCGCCGAACCCGGCGTAGCGCCGAACTCGCCCGTCGAGACCTTCGCGGCGGTGCGTTTCTTCGTCGACACCTGGCGTTGGCAGGACGTGCCGTTTTTCATCCGCGCCGGCAAGAACATGCCGGTGCATGTCACCGAAGTGGTGGTGCGGCTGAAGCGGCCGCCGCTCGATGTCTTCGATCCGATCAAGCCCGCCGACCAGAACTACGTCCGCTTCCGCATCGACCCACAGGTGGTGATCGCCATCGGCGCCCAGCGCAAGGCGCCGGGCGACGACATGATCGGCGAGCAGGTCGAACTGACGGCGCTCGACGACTCAAAGGGCGACATGCCGCCCTATGAGCGTTTGATCGGCGACGCCATGAACGGCAACGGGCAGTTGTTCACCCGCCAGGACGCCAGCGAACTGGCCTGGCGCATCGTCGGTCCGGTGCTTGGCGACACCACGCCGCCGCATCTCTACGAGCCGCTCACATGGGGACCCGCGGACGTCATGGCCGGGTTTGGGCCGCCCAATGGCTGGATCGATCCGGTGAAGTGAGAGGACCACACGATGGCCAAGAAAGTGAAGCAACCAGCATCGGGCACCGAGAAGCCGGACACTGAAAAAATCGTGCTCACGATCGACATCGGCGGCTCGCACGTCAAGATCCTCACCAGTGCCGGCGGCGCGGAGCGCCGCGCCGATTCGGGGCCCGACCTGACGCCGCGGCAGATGATCGATACGGTCAACAAGCTCGCCGAAGGCCTGTCCTACGACGTCGTCTCGATGGGCTATCCCGGCCCGGTCAATCACAACAGGCCGCTCGCCGACCCCGCCAATCTCGGCAAGGGCTGGGCTGGATTCGATTTTGCGGGCGCGTTCGGCAAACCGGTAAAAGTGGTCAATGACGCGCTGATGCAGGCCATCGGCAGCTACGAGGGCGGGCGCATGCTGTTCCTCGGGCTCGGCACCGGGCTCGGTGCGGCGATGATTGCCGACAACGTCGCCCAACCGATGGAACTCGCGCATTTGCCCTACAAGAAGGGCAGGAGTTTCGAGGATTATGTCGGCGAGCGCGGCCTGGAAAAGCGCGGCAAGAAGAAATGGCGCAAATACGTCTTCGACGTCGTCGACCGGCTCCGTGCCGCCATGCAGCCGGACTATGTCGTGATTGGCGGCGGCAACGTCGACAAGCTCGATGAATTGCCCGCCGACTCCAGGCGCGGCGACAACACACGCGCCTTCGAAGGCGGGTTTCGTTTGTGGCGCGACAAGGCGCTGATAGTCTGATACTGTTATTGTTTAATATAGTTGTTCAAAATAACGTGTGATATGCCATCAAGTCGTTGCAATACGCAGATTTGCCGACTAGGAATTCCGCGCTACACCAACGCCATTCGTCCCGTGGACGCACGAAGGACGCCATAGCATTTTGATTTCGCGCATGATCCTTTCCGGAAGTCGAATCCGATTTTCAGGTCATTCGCTGTAGACGGAGAAATAGAGTGACCGACGATAGCAACAGTGCCCGTAAAGACATCGATCTGCTCGAGCTGACCGCTCACATCGTGTCCGCTTACGTCGAGAAGAACCGCTTGCCCGCCTCCGGCCTGGCCGACCTCATCGCCAGCGTCAGCGCCTCGATAAACGGGCTCGGCAAGCCTGCGGTCCCGGTGGCTGCCCCCCTGGTCCCGGCGGTCAACCCCAAGAAGTCGGTGACGCCCGATTTCATCATCTGCCTCGAAGACGGCAAGAAGTTCAAATCGCTGAAGCGTCACCTGGGCGTGCATTTCGGCCTGACGCCGGACGCCTATCGCGCCAAATGGGGCTTGCCGTCGGACTATCCGATGGTCGCTCCCAACTACGCGGCCTCGCGTTCGCTGCTGGCGAAATCGATCGGCCTCGGCCGCAAGGCGGCCCCCGTGAAGGCACCCGCCAAGGGCAGGAAGGCCAAGGCCTCGGCCTGAGGCATGTCGCCCAAAAGTGCGCAGCGGTTTTGGGACAACGACCTGCCTAAAGCAAAGACCTAGTTCAGTCCTGAGCCAACAGTTAGGACGACTGGAACAGAAGCCTGCCGGCGAATCCGCCTTGGCAGGCTTCATGTTTTTAGGCTTGGATGGACCGGACGGGTTCCTAAGCAATTCCAGGAAAAGTGTGAAACGGTTTTCCGTCCGGAATTGCGTAAAAACAAGGAGTTAGAGCGGGCCGCCGTTTCCGTGAAACGGTGAACTGCTCTTGGGGAGCGAGCCATGAACTACACCAGGATGGTGATCGAGAAAGAAGCGCCGGAAGAATACGGCTACGACCGTATCCGCTACAATCTTTCGGAAAGTTCGATCGCCGACCAGAAGCTCTCCGACATCGGCCTGTCGCTGCCTGATCTCACGCTTTTCTATGGCGAGCATCGCGGCGACAAGCAGTTGCGTGCCCTGATCTCGGCGCAGGATGCCGGCATTTCACCGGATGATGTCCTGGTCACCGCCGGTGCCGCGGGCGCGCTGTTCATCATCTCGACCTCGCTCTTGTCGGCCAATGACCATCTCGTCGTCATCAGGCCCAACTACGCCACCAACATCGAAACCCCAAGGGCGATCGGCTGCGCCATCGGCTTTGTCGACCTGGCCTTCGAGGAAGGCTTCGCCATCGATGTCGAACGCGTCAAGGCGGCGATGCGGCCGGACACGAAGCTGATCAGCGTCACCTGCCCGCACAACCCGACCGGCACGATGATGAGCCGAGCCGAACTCGATGCCCTGGTGGCGCTTGCCGAAAGCAGCAACTGCCATCTGCTGGTCGACGAGACCTATCGCGACCTTTCCTACGGCCGGCGGCTGCCGACAGCTGCCTCACTGAGCCCGAAGGCGATCAGCGTCTCGTCATTGTCCAAGGCCTTCGGCATTCCTGGTATCCGCATCGGTTGGCTGATCACCAGGGACGCTGAGCTTCAGGAAAAATTCCTCGCCGCCAAGGAGCAGATCGGCATCTGCGGCAGCGTTATCGACGAAGGCATTGCGCGGGGCATGCTCGAGCGCCGGGACGCCTTCCTGGCGACATTGCTGCCTGAAATGGCGAGGCGTCGCGACATCGTCCAGGCCTGGATCGACCGCGAACCGCTGGTCGACTGGGTGCGGCCCGAAGGCGGTGTCGTAGGCTTCCCGCGCCTCAATGTCGAACCTCGCTTCGACCTCGACCGGTTCTATGTGAATCTGCTGGAAAACCATGGCACCTATGTCGGGCCCGGCCACTGGTTCGAGATGGAGAAGCGCTTCTTCCGCGTCGGCTTTGGCTGGCCGACGGAAGCCGAATTGCGCGGCGGCCTTGATGCCATCTCCGCCGCGCTGCGGCAGTAACTACCGCGTGCCGGCGATGGAACGGGCTGAAAATTCCTTGATCCAGCACTGATTTTGACGCATATCCGCTGCGAACTGAGCTAAAAAGTTCCGCCAGCCGGACCAGCGCCCATCGTGGAAGTGCCCCGCCAGCTGACGTCACTGCAACGGGGCCTCTTAAATCATGACAGCAGAACAGATATCGCCGGACCAGCGCTATGCCGCGTTCCGCCATCGCTCCTTCCTGAGCTATTGGGCGGCGCGTTTCCTCACCACATTCGCCACCATGATCGTGTCCGTCGCGGTCGGCTGGCAGATGTACGATTTGACCCGCGACCCGCTCGATCTCGGCCTGGTCGGCATCGTCCAGTTCCTGCCGTCGCTGCTTCTGGTGCTGGTCACCGGCGTCGTCGCTGATCGCTTCGGCCGCCGCCTGATCATGGCGCTGGCGGTCGTGGTGGAGGCGATGTGCGCGCTGGCGCTGCTGTTCCTGACGCTGCGCGGCATCAGCGGGCCGCTGCCGATCTTCTGCGTGCTTGCCATGTTCGGCGTCGCCCGCGCCTTTTTCGGTCCGGCCTCCGCCTCGCTGTTCGCCAATCTGGTGCCGCCTCAGGATTTCGCCAACGCCATCGCCTGGAATTCATCGGCCTGGCAGACGGCGACCATCGTCGGCCCGGTGGCCGGCGGCCTGCTCTACGGCGTGTCGCCGGAAGCGGCCTACGGAACCGCGGCCGTCCTGATGCTCGTGTCCGGGCTGCTGATCTTCACCATCCCGAAGCCGTCGCAGCGCACCGAGTCGGACAAGCCGACGATGCAGCACCTGCTCGGCGGGTTCAGCTACATCTGGAGCGAGAAGATCGTGCTGGGCGCCATCTCGCTCGATCTGTTCGCCGTGCTCCTGTCCGGCGCCTCGGCGCTGCTGCCGGTCTATGCGCGCGACATCCTCCAGCTCGGCCCCTGGGGTCTCGGCCTGCTGCGATCGGCGCCCAGCATCGGCGCCATTTGCGTCGCCATCTGGCTGGCCGGGCATCCGCTCCGCAACCACGCGGGCATGATCATGCTGGCCGCCGCCGCCTCGTTCGGCGCCTTCACCGTGCTGTTCGGCCTTTCCACCATCACCTGGCTGTCGATCGTGGCGCTGGTCTTCCTCGGCGCCACCGACATGTTCAGCGTCTACATCAGGGAAACCCTGATCCAGCTGTGGACGCCCGACGAGGTGCGCGGCCGCGTCAACGCCGTCAACCAGGTCTTTGTCGGAGCCTCCAACGAGGTCGGCGAATTCCGCGCCGGCACGATGGCCGCACTGATCGGCACGGTGCCGGCCGTGGTGATCGGCGGCATCGGCGCCATCGCCGTCGCGGGCCTGTGGATGGTGCTGTTCCCGCAACTGCGCAAGGTGCGCCACCTCAACGGACGCAACTGATCTTCCCACGGCTGACAGCCGACATGCCTCGCCTATACACAGGAGCTCCCATGATCACTTGCTACCTGAAATATGTCATCGACCCCTACAAGCTTGCCGAGTTCGAAGACTATGGCCGTCGCTGGATAGGCCTGGTCAACCGCCTCGGCGGAAACCATCACGGCTATTTCCTTCCGAGCGAGGGGGCTAACAATATCGCTTTTGCCATGTTCAGTTTTCCGAGCCTTGCCGACTACGAGGACTATCGCAAACGGATGGTTGCCGACCCTGAATGCCAGGAAGTGTTTGAAATGGAAAAACGCAATCGCAGCATTCTCAGCTACGAGCGCAGCTTCCTGCGGCCGGTGCTCGAACCTTAAAGGGCGTCGCGTCGAAACAGATTTCACGCGCCGCGCTTTAGATCTTTGTTTTATGCATGTCGTCTTCCCAACACCGAGGTCACTTTTGGGCGACATGCATTAGCTATCTGCTCGGCTTGCCGAAAATCATCCGCAGGAACTCGTCCAGCCAGCGCTTGAGATGCATGTCCCAGATCAGCCGGCCGCCGAGATGATCGCGGCCGGGCTGGGCACCGGGCAATTCGAAGCGATGTGCGCCGCGCACCACCCAGCGCTGCATCATCACCCTGGTCAGTTCGCCATGGAACTGGATGCCCCAGGCATTGTCGCCGTAGCGAAAGGCCTGGTTGGGATAGGTTTCGGCGGTCGCCAGCAGCGTCGCGTCCCTGGGCAGCGAAAAACCCTCGCGGTGGAACTGGTAGACCATCTCCGGCCAGTGCATCAGTTGCTTGCCGGCTTCGGTCGCCTTCAGGGGATACCAGCCGACCTCGACCAGCCCTTCACCGTGACCCTCGACCTTACCGCCGAGACAGTTGACCAGCATCTGCGCGCCGAGACAGATACCGAGACATGGCCGGTTCTCCCTCAGCGGTATTTCCAGCCAGCTGGTCTCGCGGCGAACGAACTCGTCCTCGTCATTGGCGCTCATCGGGCCGCCGAACACCACCGTGCCGGCGTGGTCGTCCAGTGTTTCGGGCAAGGCGTCGCCAAGCGGCGGCCGGCGAATATCGAGGTCGAACCCTTCTTCCAGCAACATGTGGCCGACACGCCCCGGGCTCGAACTCTCCTGATGCAGCACGATCAGGATCTTTGGCTTCGAACTCGTTTGGCGCGGCATGGGAAGGCGAAGATCCTATTCGTCGCTCGATGTTCCGGTGGCGCCCGGCGCGTGCGCCGCTGCCTTGCGGCGCGCCTCGACGCGATCATGGCGTTCGACGCCGATCAGCTCGGCGACGCGCCAGACGGTGTTGTCCTCGAGCTCGTGCAACTCGCCGTCGGCATAGACGATTTCCCACATCAGGCCGATGAAGGCTTTTCGAGCATCGGCATCGAGATGGCGCTTCAGGACACTGGTGAAGGCATAGAGATCGATCGCCTCATTGTCGGCCCGCTCGCCGGCGGCGGCAAGCGCTTCGAGTTCGGCGCCGCTGATCGAATAGCTCTCCGCCAGCACCGCCTTGAACCGCTCCCACTCGACATCCTGGCGCACGCCATCGGCGTTCATCACATGGTAGAGCAGCGCCGAGGCAGCGATGCGCGGATCGTCCGTGCTGGCATGCGTGCCGGCACCGGCCGGCAAATCCCTGAGAAACGACAGAACGCGTTCAAACATAGATCCATACCCCAACGGCCTGACGGCCTGCCCAACTCAAAACAACCGAAACCGGCGCGGCGATTTCTCCGCTTCCTCGTCCGGATCCACGCCCGGATCGTCCGGCAACCGCGCAAGCTCCTCGGCTGGCTCGACGCCCTCGGCATCGCTCGGCACCGCAGCGAAGGCCGCTGCCGTGATTGGCCTGACATGATCTTCTTCGCGACTTTCAGCTTGCTTGTCCGCCGACGTCTCGCCACCGGCATCATCGATCACCTCGGCCGGCCTTTTTTCGCTTGTCGGCTTTGGCAATGCTTCGATGACCGGCGCCGCACCGGCTGGCATGTCATCGTGGCTGTCGATCAACTGGCCGAGACGCTCCATCGGCGCACGCCACTCGAAGGCGTCGAGCCGACCGGTGATCGGCGATACTGGCGCCCAGCGTTCCGACACCACGCCGTCGGCGACCCAGGCCGGATCGCGCGGCGCCCGCACCGCCCTGGACAGCAGCTGCCGCACCTTGCCCTGATCCCCGGTCTCGGCCTCCTCGATGTCGGCGAGCAGCAGGTAGGCGCCCTCGCGGCGGTCCATGCGGATCGCCGCCTCGGCCTCGCGGCGGGCGGTCGAGAAATCCTGTGCGTCGAGCGCGGCGCGCGCCACCGTCATCGACGATTCGGCGTGGTTCTTCTTCATTTCCTGCAGCTTCTTCGCCCGGTTGAGGCGGTCGAGCACGGCGTCGCCCGGCCTTGCATGGGTATAGAGCTCGGCGACCTCCGGATGCGGCTCGGCCTTCCACGCCGCCTCAAGTATCTTCGAGCCCTTGCGCACATCGTTCTGCTTGAACAATGCGGCCGCGGCGGCAACGGCGGCAGGCGCGAAGTCGGGCCTAAGCTTGTTGGCCTCGATCGCCGCCGTCCTGGCGGCGGCGGGATCGCTGTCGGCAAGCGCCTGCGCCTTGGCGGTCAATAGCACGGCGCGGCGGCGGTTGGCGGCATCGCGTTCGATCTGCCGTGTCGATTTCTGCGCGTCGACCAGTTTCAGGGCGCCGTCCCAGTCGCCGCGCGCGGTCAGCTCTTCCAGCGTCGATTCCGCCGCCCAGGCCAGCTGCGGCGCCATCACCGCGGCACGGCCGGCATAATGCCTGGCGGCGTTGCGGTCGCCGAGCCGTTCGGCTTCCAGATAAAGCCCGCGCAAGCCCAGCAGCCGCATCTCGGGATCGTCGAGCATGCTCTCGAACTTCTGTCGCGCGCCTTCATGATCGCCTTCGAGCAGCGACGCCTGCGCTTCCAGCAGGTGGATCAGCGGCTCCTGGTCGGAACGGATCAGCTTGGCGGCTTCCTTGGTCTTCTTGCGGGCCAGCGCGCCATCACCGGCGCCGGCGGCAATCATGCCGGTCGACAGCGCCTGATAGCCACGGTCGCGGCGGCGGACACGGAAATAGCGCGAGATGGTGTAGGGGCTGTTCCACAGCGACTTGAGCAGCCACCACAGGATCATCACCGCGGCGACCACGGCAACGACAGCCACCGCCGCCACCATCAGGCTGACCTGGTATTGATAGCCGTTGAAAGTGACGACCATGTCGCCCGGCCGGTCGGCCAGCCAGGCAAAGCCCAGCCCGAGCGCGAAAACGACGATGAGGAAGGCGAGCAGGCGGATCATTGTGTTGCCCTCATGCCTTCATCGCGCCCGAGATCAGCGCATCGACCTGGGTTTCGACCTCGATGCGTGCCTTCAGCTTGCCGGCAAAGTCCGCGCCAGCGGCCTTGGCGGCCTCGGGCAGCGTTTCATACTCGCTGAGTGCCTTGGCGTAGTCGCCCTGGTTGACCGCCGCCTCCATGCGCGCGACGGTTTCCGGTGCGCCGGCGCCTTCGACGGCGCCGATCGGCCTGACCTTGACCAGCGATTCGGCGCTCGACAGAAGGCTCTGAACGAAGCCGGCATTCTCATCGACGGGCGTCGCGGCTGTGACCATGGCATTGGCGGCGGCATCAGCCTGCGATGCGATCTCGGCACGGGTCGGAACGCCCTTTTCAGCATAGGGGCGCAGGGCCGCAAGCTGCGGCGCATCAGGCGAAATCGCAGCGAGGGTTTCGAGTTCGGCCGAAAACGGCCCGCCACGCTCAAGCGCCGCCTTCAAGGCCGACGCCGCGATGGCAAGCGCAATCTTCGGCTGTCCCGCCGCCGCCTCGACCTTGCCGGACAGCTGCGACACAGACTGCTCCAGCGCTGTCAGCCGGCCATCCTGCGCCGTCGCCGCCTCGCCGGCCGACTTCACCAGCGCGTCGAGGCCTGCCAGTTTCTCGTTGATCGGACCGAGATCGACCGGCGCCGAGCTGCCGGCCTTGCCGAGCGCGGCGACCGCCGTCTCGATCTGCGCGACCTTGTCGCCCAGTGCGGCGACCCCGGCCGCGTCGCCTGCTCCACCTTTCTCGACGGTCGATTTCAGCGCCGCCACATCGGCCTTGACCTGTTCAAGGCCCGAGGACAGGCCGACCATCTTGGCCGCTCCATCGCCGTTGCCGCCGGCGTCCTTCAAACCGGCAATTTCGGTCTTCAGCGAGGCGATGTCGCCATTGACGCCATCGAGCGAGACGCCGGCACCGGAACCCGGCGCGCCGAGCAGGCCGGCAAATTGCAGCCCGCCGGCGCCGACCAGCGCGATGACGCCGCCGATGATGCCGGCGGCGACGCCGTTGAGGCCGCCACGCTTTTCAGGGGCTGGCGCCATTTTCTCGTCCCGTGTCTCGGTTTTTGCCTTGTTGCCGTCGGTCTGCGTGCGCTTCGCCGATGCGTCGTCGAAACTGTAGTCGAAGATTTTGGTTTTTCCGGCCGGCGCATCGGACGATCCGGGCTCGTCGGACGATCCGGGATAGGGGATCTCGGCCTCGCTAGCGGGCTTTGTCGCCGCTGCCGGCGGCTGCTCCGGTTCGGCCCGGGCATCGGCATGCTCCCAGGGCTCGAGATCGGTCTGGTCGGCGTGAACCGGCTCTTCGGGAACCTCGGGCTGCGAAGCGTTCGCTGCTTCCTCGGCCTTCGCCTCGTCTGTCCGGGCCTCCTGCCTGGCGGCATCCTCGTCGGCGATGCGTGAAACGGCCCCCGGCTCGAGATCGATGGTCACCGGCTCGCGGCGGCTTTTCGAGTGTCGCATCTTCGGCGTCTTGACCATGCCTGGGCTCCGCACAATTCGCTTCGTCTCAACGCCTGGCGGCGCATGATGGTTCAGAAAGGGTCTAGCACATCACCAAGCGGTGAAAAGGGGCGGTGTGATGACGCGGCTCAGCGCGGCGCCTGCAAAAGCGCCAGAAGCACTTCCTCGTCGGGCTGCGCGGCAATGCGGATTCTTTCGCTGGCGACACTGTCGAAGGCTGCCGCGATGCGAGTGGAAAGCGCAAAAACCCATGTTTTTTCGAAGAGTCTGCGCAGAGCGGGCCGTCTTGCCAGGATTTGCATCGCCGCCGCCGCCTTGGCTGAATAAAGCAACACCGCGTCGGCAGGTTGCCCGGACAGGCGTTCGAGGATGACTTCGTCCGAATACCCCACTGCCAGCGTGTCATAGGTCTCGACGGCGTGGACCCGAACGCCCGCTGTCCCGAGCCTCTGTTCGAACGCCGGAAAACGCACACGCCCGCAGAGGTAGACAATCGTCTTTCCGGAAAAATCGGCAGCGAGACTGTCGGCCAGCGCCTCCGCATCGCCCGGGCCTTCACTGACCGACAAAAACCCCGCTTCACGCGCCGCTTGCGCCGTCCTTTTGCCGACCGCATGGCAAGGCAAGGCGGCGAGCGTCGCGATGATTTCTTCCGGCGCATGGCGCACGGCATTGGCGCTGGTGACGGCCACCGCGACGGCATTGTCCGGGATCAGTCCGGCGGCGACAGGCAACGCCTTTGTTTCGGTCAGGGGCAAAAGAACCGGCTGAAAGCCCGTCTCCTCAAGCCGATGCGCTGTGCGCGAAGCACCCGGTTCCGGCCTGGTCACCAGCACGCGAAGCATTTCAGAGCCAGCCGTCGAAGAACTTTTCGCCGGCCTTGGCCCGCACTGTCCGGGCTGCTTCATCGCCGATGCGGGCGGCATCCTGCGCCGGTCCGTGCAGCTCGACCGTGTGCGACTGCGTGCCGTCGGGCGAGATGATCAGCCCGGCGAACGACAGTTTTCCGGCCTCGATCGTCGCATAACCAGCGATCGGCGTGCGGCACGAACCATCCAGCGCCGCCAGGAAGGCGCGCTCGCAGGCCAGCGCCTGACCGGTCGCAATATCATGGATCGCCACCAGCATCTTTTCGACATCGCGATCGCCGATGCGGGTCTCGATGCAGATCGCGCCTTGCCCCGGCGCCGGCGGGAAGATGTCGAGCGGCATCAGGTCGGTGACAACATGCTCTAGTCCGAGCCGCTTCAGCCCGGCATAGGCCAGGATGGTGCCGGCGGCGACGCCTTCGTCGAGCTTGCGCAGCCGCGTCTGCACATTGCCGCGGAACATCACCACGTCGAGATCCGGCCGCATGCGGCGGATCAGCGCCTGCCGCCGCAGCGACGACGAGCCGACTTTCGCCCCCAGCGGCAGGTCGGCGATCGTCTTCGCCGCCTTGCCGACAAAGGCGTCGCGCGCGTCCTCGCGCGGCAGAAAGGCCGAGAGTTCGAGACCGTCGGGCAGTTGCGTCGGCATGTCCTTCGACGAGTGCACGGCGATGTCGATCCGGCCCGCCAGCAGCGCCTCCTCGATCTCCTTGGTGAACAGGCCCTTGCCGCCGGCTTCCGACAGCGGCCGGTCCTGGATACGGTCGCCGCTGGTCGAGATGACGACTATCTCGAACGCTTCCGCCGGTAGGCCGTGCGCGGCCATCAACCGCGCCTGCGTTTCATGCGCCTGTGCCAGCGCCAGCGGGCTGCCGCGTGTTCCGATTCTCAAGATTGTTTGCATGGCGCGCAGTCCGTGATAACCCCCGGCCAGAGCATTTTGCAGCCAAGTGGAATCACTTGGCGTCGCAGAAATGCGGCTCAAAAAAGCTGGAGCGGTATGCCCCGTCCGACTTGAACGCATCGCTCCAGCATGGCTTTTCCGGGCTTCTCCTAACGGGGAAAGCCCCATGATACAATCTTTAGGGACAGCGACGAATTGATCCGCGTTCTGGGCATCGAGACGAGTTGTGACGAGACCGCCGCCAGCGTCGTGGCGCTGGACGGCGACGCCGCGCCAAAAATCCTGTCCAACATCGTGCTCAGCCAGATCGAGGAGCATGCGGCATTCGGCGGCGTCGTGCCGGAAATCGCCGCGCGCGCCCATGTCGAGGCGCTGGACGGCATCGTCGAGGCGGCCCTCGCCGATTCGGGCGTGGCGCTCGCCGACATCGACGCGATTGCCGCCACCGCCGGTCCCGGCCTGGTCGGCGGGCTGATCGTCGGGCTGATGACGGCCAAGGCGATCGCCGCCGCGGCAAACAAGCCGCTGATCGCCATCAACCATCTCGAAGGCCATGCCTTGACGGCAAGGCTGACCGACGGCCTCGACTTTCCCTATCTGCTGTTGCTGGTTTCCGGCGGCCATACGCAGATCCTCGCCGTGCGCGGCGTCGGCGACTATCAGCGCTGGGCAACCACCATTGACGACGCGCTCGGCGAAGCCTTCGACAAGACGGCCAAGATGCTCGGCCTGCCCTATCCCGGCGGACCGAATGTCGAGAAGGCGGCACAGGCCGGCAACGCCTCGCGCTTTGCCTTTCCGCGCCCGATGAAGGGCTCGGCCCAGCCCGACTTCTCCTTCTCCGGCCTCAAGACCGCCGTGCGTCAGGCGGCGACCGCCATTGCGCCGCTGAGCGACCAGGACGTCGCCGACATCTGCGCTTCGTTCCAGGCGGCGGTGGCCGATGCTCTGGCCGACCGCGTTTCTCGCGCGCTGACGCGCTTTCGCGAGACATTTCCCGGCACGAGAAACCCGGCCCTCGTCGTTGCCGGTGGTGTCGCCGCCAACCGCACGATCAAGACCATGCTGGAGCGGCTCTGTGCCGAGACCGGCTTCACCTTCATTGCGCCACCGCTGAAGCTTTGCACCGACAATGCGGCGATGATCGCCTGGGCCGGCATCGAGCGGCTGCGCGCCGGCATGGCGCAGGAGAACGGCTTCGATTTCGTGCCGCGCTCGCGCTGGCCGCTGGACAGCATCTCGGCGCCGATGGTCGGCTCCGGCCGGCGCGGAGCCAAGGCATGAACGAGCGGGCAAGCGGCAACGACACCGCGCCAACCGGCTGGCGCGTTGCCGTGCTCGGCGGCGGGGCCTGGGGCACTGCCTTGGCCCTGGCCATGCTGCGCGCCGGCCATTTCGTCCGCCTTTACGCGCGCGACCCGGAGACCGTCGCCGCGATCGACCGTGGCGAAAATCCACGCTATCTGCCGGGCATTGCGCTCCAGCCCGGCATCGTGGCGACGAGCAACATCCAGGCCGCGCTCGACGGTGCCGACTGCGTGCTGGCGGTGACGCCGGCCCAGTCGCTGCGGACTACGCTGGCGGCAGCGAAGGACCAGATGCCGGCCGGTGTCCCGCTGGTTCTGTGTGCCAAGGGCATCGAAAGCGAGACCGGCGCCTTGCTGTCGGCGATCGTCGAAGAAATCCTGCCGCTAAATCCGGTTGCCGCTCTGTCGGGTCCGAGCTTCGCCACCGACGTCGCCCGCGGCCTGCCGACGGCCGTTGTGGTCGCTGCCCGCGACGAGGCATTGGCCGCCGATCTCGCCGCCCGCTTTTCCGCCGAAAACCTGCGCTGCTATTCGAGCGACGACCTGATCGGCGTCGAGATCGGCGGCGCCTTGAAGAACGTCTTCGCCATTGCCGCAGGTGCTGTCGCTGGCGCGGGTCTCGGGGCCAGCGCCCAGGCCGCCATGGTGACGCGCGGCTTTGTCGAGCTGCGCCGCATCGGCGCTGCCTTCGGCGCCAGGCCCGAGACGCTGATGGGGCTTTCCGGCCTTGGCGACCTGCTGCTGACCTGCTCGTCCACCCAGTCGCGCAATTTCGCCTATGGCCTGGCGCTCGGCCAAGGCAAGCCGCTTGCCGGATTGCCGCTCGCCGAAGGCGTGCCGACGGCGGCGATCGCTGCCCGCATCGCCACCGAGCGCAACATCGACGCGCCGATCATTGCCGCCGTCGCCGCCATACTGGACGGTGCCATCACCGTCCGGCAGGCTGTGACGGCCTTGATGACCCGGCCGCTGAAGACCGAAACCAACGATTGATCCCCCAACCTTGAACCCGAGACCAGGAGAGAGAACCATGCTGTTTGCTGTGATTTGCAAGGACAAGCCCGGAAGCCTGCAGGTGCGCCTCGACACGCGGCCCGAGCATATTGCCTTTCTCGAAGGGTTGAACGGCGACAAGAAGCTGGCCTTCGCCGGTCCGTTCCTTGATGCTGAGGGCAAGCCCAATGGCAGCCTCGTGGTCGTCGAAGCGCCCGACCTGGCAGGGGCGCAGGCTCTTTCGGCCGCCGACCCCTACGCCAAGGCCGGGCTGTTCGAAAGCGTCGAAATCCGCCCGTGGAACTGGACGTTCAACAAGCCGGCGGCTAGTTAATCCCGGTCGTCGGCGCGTGAGCGCTAGAGCAATTCCAGGAAAAGTGTGAAACGGTTTTCCCGGGAAAAGCGCGTAGCGCTTTCCCTTGGGAATTGCGTCAAAACTAAGAGTCTAGGAGGAGAAAGACATGAACTACTGGCTGTTCAAATCCGAGCCATTCAAGTTCTCCTTCGAGATGCTGAAGGCCAAGGGCAAGGCCGGTACGCAATGGGACGGCGTGCGCAACTACGCCGCGCGCAACAACATGAAGGCCATGCAGATCGGCGATCTCGGCTTCTTCTACCATTCCAACGAAGGGCTGAACGTCGTCGGCATCGCTGAAGTCTGCGCGCTTGCCCATCCCGACACCACCTCGGACGATCCGCGCTGGGAATGCGTCGACATCCGCGCCGTAAGGGATGTGCCCAATCCGCCGACGCTGGAACAGGTCAAGGCCAATCCGAAGCTTGCCGACATGGCGCTGGTGCGGCTCGGCCGGCTTTCCGTGCAGCCGGTCACGCCGGTCGAATGGAAGGAAGTCTGCCGCATGGGCGGCTTGACGCCGGCTCCGTGACGGCGCTGACGCCCAACAGCGCGAGGCAATTTATTCTCGACAACACGGCGCTGATGGCGCCGCCGCACGTGTCGGAGATCCTGCTTCATCTCGCCGACGAAGCGCATGATTTGTGGCAGCGGACCGAGGATGAGCTGGTCGAGATCGGCCTGCCGCCGCCTTTCTGGGCTTTTGCCTGGGCCGGCGGTCAGGGCCTTGCCCGCCATGTCCTGGACAATCCCGGCACGGTGCGCGGCAAGCGCGTGCTCGACTTCGCTTCCGGCTCCGGCCTTGTCGCCATCGCCGCCGCCAAGGCAGGTGCCGCCAAGGTGATCGCAACCGACATCGATCCGTTCTGTGCCACCGCGATCCAGCTCAACAGCGAGATCAACGGTGTCGGGACCGAATTCCTCGGCACGGATTGCATCGGTACCGATGCAGGTTGGGACGTGGTCCTGGCCGGTGATGTTTTCTACGACAAATCTTTCGCGGACCGGCTGATGCCATGGTTCGCAACGCTGAAGGCCCGCGGCGCCGAGATCCTCGTCGGCGATCCCGGACGGTCGTATCTGCCGAAGGCAGGGCTGGAGCCGCTTTCTGTGTATGAAGTGGCCGTCACGCGGGCGCTGGAGGATGCGCTGGTCAAGCGCACGACCGTCTGGCGGTTCGCTTGACGCGATCGCCGAACAGGCGTTCCATCATATCCAGATCAGAGGGGGGAGCTTATGGACTTTTCAGCAGTGAACTGGCTGGCGGTGGTCGCCGCCGCGATCGTCGCATGGCTGTTCGGCGCCGCCTGGTACATGGGCCTGAGCAAGCCGTGGCTGAAGGCCGCCAAGCTTGACCCTGCCACGATGAAGAGATCGCCGCTGCCCTTCGTCATCAGCTTCATCGCCGAACTGGTCATGGCCACCATATTGGCCCTGGTCGTCGGCGCGATGACCGGCGGCGAGCCGACATTGCTCGCCGGACTTGTCTTCGGCTTCGTGCTCTGGCTGGGTTTCGTCGCCACGACGCTCTCGGTCAACCATCGCTACGAGAATTTCGGCTGGGACCTGACCCTCATCGACGGCGGCCACTGGCTCGGCGTGCTGCTGATCATCGGCGCCGTGATCGGCTGGTTCGGCGCGGCGGCAAGCTGATCAAGAAGGGAGTAGGGCAGTAAGGCAGTAGGGGAATAGGGGCAAACGGCACCGACTGCTATCCCTACTGCCCTACTGCCCTACTGCCCTACTGCCCTACTGCCCTACTGCCCTACTGCCCTTTGTCCGTGGTCCGCGTCTTGGCGACTTCCTCGAGCATCCATTCGCGAAAGGCGACGATGCGCGGATCGTCGCCGGTATTTTCGGGATAGACCAGGAAGTAGGCGAACTCGGGCGCCACCCGCAGGCCGAGTTCGAAAGGCTGCACCAGCCTGCCCAGGGAAAGGTCGTTCGCCACCATGGCGAAATCGGCGAGCGCAACGGCATTGCCGTCGAGCGCTGCCTGGACGGCATCCGTGGAGTTTCCGAAGACGACGGTCCGGCTGTCGTCGAAATCATTGATGCCGGCCGCCGCCATCCACATCCGCCAGTTCGGCCACGTCACGCCTTGCCGCGACCATTCGATATGCGCAAGCGTGTGATTGAAGAGGTCGCGCGGCTCACGCAGCGGCGGACCGGACGTCAAGAGGCTCGGGCTGCACACGGGAATGAGGATGTTGTCGAACAGCCGGTGGGTGCGAAGACCCGGATATTTGCCGGCGCCGAAACGGATGCCGACATCGATGTCATCGAGTTCGAAATCCCGCACTTCATAGGCAATGTCGAATCGCAATTCGATATCGGGGTGATGCTTGCGAAAATCGTCGACGCGTCGCATCAGCCATTTTGACGCGAACTGCGCGTCGAGCGTTACCTTCAAAAGGGCGGTGCCGCGCGCCAGCTTTTGCGCCCGCGAAACGGCCCGGCCAAGCAGGTCGAGCGCGTCGGCCGAGGCGTCGAACAGCACCGTCCCCGCCTCGGTGAGCCGGATGGTGCGGCTGGTGCGTGTGAACAGCACCAGCCCGAGTTGATCCTCGATTTCCTTGATCTGATGGCTGACGGCGGCCGGTGTCAGGCCGAGCTCGTCGGCGGCGCGGGTGAAATTGAGGTGCCGGGCCGCTGCTTCCAGCGTCCTCAAGGCACGAGTCCCGGGCAGAAGACGAGCCATCCTATCCTCAAATAAAACTTGATGATCCAGAGAAAACTACTCGTTTCTCGCAGGGATTTCAATCTGGCATGATCCGATCATCGACACATCATCAAGCCGGATTTGATATCCGGAGACAACGGATCATAGCCATGTCCATCATCGTTTTGAATTCATCGACACTCCGCCCGGCCTGGCTGGCCGAAACCCTCGACTGGCTTCGCCACGCTCGGGTCGCGATACGACTCGCCGGCCGCGACATTGCCTACCAGGACGTCGAGAATCTCTCCGATCGCCAACTGCGCGATATCGGCGGCGAGCGCCGTGACGTCGCTCGCGCAATGGACAGAGAACTTGGCCGGCTGGGCCTGCTAGACATCGGCTGGCAGAAACCTGGTCGTAGGGGAATAGGGGAATAGGGGAATAGGGAAAAATTAAGGCTGCGCCGAGACTGTCCCTACTCCCCTACTCCCCTACTCCCCTACTC
>NZ_RZRT01000038.1:0-59974 GCF_003998295.1 Mesorhizobium sp. M7A.F.Ca.US.011.01.1.1 | reverse complement strand
GCATCTACGCCGTCGGCTGCACCGGCGCTCGCATAGCTCTCTTCACCACTCAAATAACGATCAACAACAGTGCGCTTCAAACTCTCGCTGTGTTTGGACATGAAAACCCCCGAAGGTTGATGTCCAACTTTCGGGGGTCAGTTCATTTCCTCGGGCGCTCCCTGGCAAGCGGTGATCATGCCGCGCGGCGGCGGCAAGCAGACCTTCGACTGGACCTATCATTTCTTCTGGGGCCTCGACGAGGCGTTGAACACCTTCGTCGGGCTCTGGAACCATCTGGAGACCAACAAGAAGGTCGGGATGCTGTTTCCGCAGAACATCGACGGCGAGACCTGGGGCAACGACGAATATGGCTTGCCAGCGCCGACCCGCAAGGCCGGCTACGAGGTCGTGGTGCCCGGCTATCTCCAGCCCCGCACCAACGATTTTTCCGCACAGATCGCCGAGTTCAAGAAGCAGGGCTGCGAGATCATCGGCGGCATTACCTATCCCGACGATCTGAAGACCTTCGTCACCCAGTGCAACCAGCAGGGCTTCAAGCCGAAGGCGGTCACGGTGGCGGCGGCGCTCTTGTTCCCGGGTGGCGTCGAGGCCATGGGTCCTCTAGGCAACGGCATGTCCTCCGAGGTCTGGTGGACGCCGGCCTTCCCGTTCAAGTCGTCGCTGACCGGGCAGGTCAGCAGCGACATCGCCAGCCAATGGGAAGCCGATTCGAAGCGCCAGTGGACGCAGCCGCTGGGCTATTCGCACGCGCTGCTGGAGGTCGCGCTCGACATCCTGAAGCGCTCTTCCAATCCCCTCGACCGTGCGGCCAATCGTGACGCTCTGGTCGCTACCGATCTGCAGACGCTGGTCGGTCATATCAAGTTCGACGGCTCGCCCCACAAGAACATCTGCAAGACGCCGATCTTCGGCGGCCAGTGGGTGAAGGGTGAGAAATGGCCTTATGACCTGAAGATCGTCGACAACACGGTCAATCAGCTCTTCGCGCCGCAGCAGGCTATCCAGCCGATCGCCTGGTGACATGAGCGGGAACGCGGGCAGAGTTATGGGTAGGGAAATCCTGCTGAAAGCGCACGGCGTGTCGAAGTCCTTCGGCGCTGTCCGCGTCCTGCATGACGTGAGTTTCGACGTGCATCGGGGCGAGGTGCTGGGCATCCTAGGCCCGAATGGGGCGGGCAAAACGACGCTGTTCAACATGATCAGCGGCGATTTGAAGGCGTCCGGCGGCGAGATCCAGCTCGGCGACACCGCGCTTCGCGGCGAGCCGCCCTTCCGGCGTTGCCAGATGGGGATCGGGCGGACCTATCAGATCCCGCGTCCCTATTCCGGCATGACCACCTTCGAAAACCTGCTGGTCGCGGCCGCTTTCGGCGGCGGCCGGTCCGAGAAGCAGAGCTATGCTTTCTGCGCTCAGGTCCTGCGCGATTGCGAGCTCTCCGACAAGGCCAATGTCTCGGCCGGCGCCCTGACGCTGCTCGATCGCAAGCGGCTGGAGTTGGCGCGCGCTCTGGCGTCGGATCCGAAGCTGCTGCTGCTGGACGAGATCGCGGGCGGGCTGACCGATGATGAATCGAAGGCGCTGGTGGCGCTGGTGCGTCGCATTCGCGACCGTGGCATCACCATCGTGTGGATCGAGCATGTGTTGCACGCGCTGCTGGCGGTGGCCGACCGGCTGTTGGTGCTGAACTTCGGCGAGAAGATCGCTGAAGGCGTGCCCGCCGAAGTGATTGCGCTGCCCGAGGTCCAACGCGTCTACATGGGGATCGAGGCATGACGGCCGTTCTTTCCACCCACGGGCTGTTGGCCCGCTATGGCGATTTCCAGGCGCTCTACGGCGTCGACATCGAGCTGCACCAGGGTGAGGCCGTGGCCTTGATCGGCGCCAACGGGGCAGGAAAATCCACACTCCTGCGTTCGATCATGGGCCTGCTCCCGGTCCGGCGCGAGATGGTGCTGCTGCACGGCGAGGCCGTTGGCGGCACCACCACCGACCGCATGGTGCAGAAGGGTGTCGCCATCGTGCCGGAGGGCCGCCGGCTCTTCACCGGCATGTCGGTCGACGACAATCTGCGCGTCGCCATCGACCAGGCCGCGCGCATGGGCGCCAAGGGCGGATGGACGCTGCCGCGGCTGCACCTGCTGTTCCCGATCCTCAAGGAGAAGGCCCGCACGCAGGTCCAGAGCCTCTCGGGCGGGCAGCAACAGATGGTGGCGATCGGCCGCGCGCTGCTCTGCCAGCCGCGCGTGCTGCTCTGCGACGAGATCAGCCTTGGTCTTGCGCCGAAGGTGATCCGCGAGATCTATGCCGCCTTGCCCGAAATCCGCGCCACCGGAACGGCGATGATCGTGGTCGAACAGGATGTCGGCCTCGCCCGAACCGCCACGGACCGCCTCTACTGCATGCTGGAGGGGCGCGTGACCCTGACCGGCAGGTCCGCCGAGATCACGCGCGAGCAGATCGGCAAAGCCTATTTCGGAGCGGGCCATGGAGTGGTTTGACGCCTTGGTGCAGGGGGTCCTGCTGGGCGGCATGTATGCCCAGTATGCGCTCGGCATGGCGCTCATGTTCGGCGTCATGCGGATCGTCAACATCAGCCATGGCGATTTGGTGATCCTTTTGTCGCTGATAGGCATCTCGATCGCCACGGCGTGGGGTCTGGGACCGCTGCCGGTGCTGATCGTGCTGGTGCCGCTGGCGGTGCTGATGGGCTGGGTGCTGCAGAAGGCCGTGCTGAACCGCGTGGTGGGCAGCGATCCGCTGCCCTCGCTGATCGCGACCTTCGGTCTGTCGATCGCGCTGCAGAACCTGATGCTCCAGATATGGTCCGCGAACAGCCGATCGCTGCCCGGCCATGGGATCGAGAGCCAATCCATCGAGATCGGCGGTATCTATATCGGCCTGCTGCCGCTGATCGTGCTGGCCGTTGCCACAGGGTTGACAGGAGGCCTCGACCTGACGCTGAAGCGCACGCGTTTCGGTCGCGCGCTCCGCGCCGCGTCGGCCGATGTCGAGGCAGCGGCGATGACCGGCATCAATCCGCGCGCCGTCTATGCGATGGCGACAGCGGCAGCGGTCGGCATCCTCGGTTTTGCAGCCGTCTTCCAGGCGTTGCGGTCGACCGTCGCGCCGGCCGACGGACCTGCCCAACTGATCTACGCCTTCGAAGCGGTGATCATCGGCGGCATGGGGACGGTATGGGGCGCCTTCGCCGGCTCGATGGTCCTCGGCATCTCGCAGGCCGTCGGCTTCCGCATCGATCCGGGCTTTGGCGTGCTTGCCGGGCATATCGTCTTCCTGATCGTGCTGGCGACCCGCCCGCAGGGCCTGTTCGGAAAGGCATTGTCATGAGTGCGATCCCCTATATGGCAACCGAGGTGCCTGAGGTCCTGGTCCAGCGCCAGACCCGGTCCGGTCGCATCGCGATGACGCTGGCTGTGCTGGCGCTGATCGGTGTCGCCGCCATGCCGTGGTGGGCCTCGACCGGCACGATCCGGTCGATTCTGGTGCTGTGCTGCTACATCGCCGTCGCGCAGATGTGGAACCTGCTAGCCGGCTATGCCGGCCTCGTCTCGGTGGGCCAGCACGCCTTCATGGGTGCTGCCGGCTATGCGCTTTTCGTGCTGGCGCAGACTTACGGCATCAATCCGTTTGTGGCGGTCTTCCTTTCGCTGCTGGTGCCGGCCGCGCTGGCCATGCCGATCTACCTGCTGCTGCATCGCCTGGATGGCCCCTATTTTTCGATCGGCACATGGGTGGTGGCCGAGGTCTTCAGGCTGACCGCCTCGAACCTGCCGCTCGTCAATTCCGGCGCGGGCATGTCGCTTCGCGTGATGAAGGACTATTCGGCCTTCGAGCGGAATGTCGCCATGTCGCTGCTCTGCGCGGGGATGCTGCTCGTCACGCTGGGCGGCAGCTATTGGCTGCTTCGCTCGCGCTTCGGCCTTGCGCTGATCGCCATGCGCGACAATCCGGTCGCGGCCGCGAGCCAGGGCGTGAATGTCGTCAAGCTGCGCTTCCTGATCTACGTCGCGTCGGCGGTCGGCTGCGGTCTTGCCGGGGCGATCTATTTCATGGCGCAGCTCCGCATCACCCCGGGTTCGGCCTTTGATCCGATGTGGGCGAACGTCGCGATCTCCATCGTCATGGTCGGCGGAATCGGCTCCATCGAGGGTGTTCTGATCGGATCCCTGATTTTCTTCATCGCGGACCGCTGGTTCGGCAAATACGGCGCGACCTATTTCGTTGTCCTCGGCCTGATGACGCTTCTGGTCGCGCTCTACGCCCGGACGGGCATCTGGGGCCTGATCTCGAAACGGTGGGATGCACCATGGTTCCCGATCCGACGCAAGCTTGTCGACCCGAACCGCTGACGAGGAGGATTCATGAAAGCCGCCATCTTCGATAGGGTCGGCGTCCCGCTGCGGATCGGCACGGTGCCGGACCCGACGCCGGCATCGGACGAGGTTGTCTTGCGTGTCGCCGCCTGCGGCATCTGCGGCAGCGATCTGCATATCACCGAGGATCCCGTGCCTTTCGGCATCGAGGCAGGCTTCGTGCTCGGCCATGAATTCTCTGGGGACATCGTCGCGGTCGGATCGGAGGCAACAGGCCTTCGGATCGGTGACCGTGTCGCCGTCGCGCCGATGCGCGGTTGTGGACACTGCGAGGCCTGTGAACGAGGCGATCCGGCGCGCTGCCGCGAGATGGAGCTGATCGGCGGCGGCTATGCGCAATACGCGACTGTGGCCGCACGCCAGTGTCATATCCTGCCCGGCGATGTGGCGCTCGAGGATGGTGCGTTGGCAGAGCCACTGTCAGTCGCTCTGCATTGCATCGTCCGCTCGGGCATGAAGCCGGGGGATCGGGTTGCCATCCTGGGCGCTGGGCCGATCGGGCTGCTCGTCGCCTTCTGGGCGCGGCGGATGGGGGCGTCGCGTGTCGTGGTGGCCGACATCCACGGCCATCAGCGCGAGCGTGCGCTTGCTCTCGGCGCGACCGGCTTCGCGCTTTCCGGCGAAAAGCTGACCGAGAACCTCGCCGATCTCTGCGGCGGAGCGCCAGACATCGTCTTCGAATGCGTCGGCAAGCGCGGCCTCATCGGTGCGGCGGTCGAAGCGGTGCGGCCGCAGGGCACGGTGGTCGGCGTCGGCCTCTGCATTGGCGGAGACCAGTGGGACCCGTTCATTGCGCTGACCAAGGAGGTGAACCTGCTGTTCTCGGTCTTCTTCCATAAGCGAAACGAATTCGGCGTCGCCCTCGATGCGCTGCGCGGCGGACCTTTCGCACCGCAGGCGCTGATCACCGATCGGATCGATCTCTCACCGGTTCCGCAGATATTCGAGAGCCTTCGCCGCCGCACAACGCAATGCAAAGTGCTGATCCAGCCGGACCTTGTTTGAGGCCGGACCTGTTTGAGGAGAGTGAAAATGGCCGTTCAATTCGAAACCCTCGAATACGATATCGGCGGCACGAAAACGGTGGTGAATGCCATCGGTAGAGGCAAGCCCGTGCTGTTCCTGCACGGTGCCTCGACGCTTGAAGGCTTCGGCTTCGCGGAGGGCCTCGCCGACCGCTTCCGCGTGCTCTGCCCGAGCCATCCGGGCTTCGGCTTTTCTGGCCCGGCGCCGCATGTCGCTGCGATGTCCGACATGGTTCTGCACTACCTGAACCTGCTCGATGTTCTGAACCTGCCGGAGAAGCCTCATCTCATCGGCTTTTCCATGGGCGGCTGGATGGCGACCGAGCTCGCCGGCCTTGCGCGCGAGCGTTTCGACAAGGTGGTGCTGATCGCGCCGGCAGGGCTCAACGACCCCGCGCATCCGGCCACCGATCTGGGCGCGGTCGCGCCGCAGGAGCTGCCGGCCTATCTGGCGCATGACGTCTCGGTGGCGCTGCGCTATTTCCCGGACGGCTCGGACCCCGCGTTTGCCGAGGCCTTCGGCGCCGATCGCGTCCGCGAAGGCGAGATGCTCGGCCGGCTGCTGGCGCCGTTCGGCATGGGCCATCCGAACCTGCGGCGCTTTCTGGCGCGGATCGCCAATCCGACGCTGGTCGTCTGGGGCACCAGGGACCGTCTGCTGCCGGCTGGCCAGGCGCCGCTCTTCATCGAAGCCCTGCCCGACGCACGCCTGATCCTGGTCGAGGATGCCGGCCACTTCGTCATGCAGGAGAAACCCGAAACACTCAGGAAGATCGGCGATTTCCTCGCCGGCTGACCGCATTTGAAAAGGAGGAGAAGACAATGAACAAACCCATCAAGCACGGCTCGTGGGGGACGACCACCGACTATCGCGACTTGCTCAGCAAGATCGCGGAGATCGGGCCGGCCCTGGAAGCCAACGCCACCACCGATGAGGAGAATGGCGAACTGACTGCGGCCACGTTCGAGCTGCTGAAGCCGCTGCGCATGTCGCATATCTTCGCCGCGGAGAGCCTCGGCGGTGCGCAGCTGCGACCCACCCAAGGTCTCGAACTGCTGGCGGCGATCACCTGGCACTCTGGGGCGGCTGGTTGGGTTTCCATGGTGCATTGCTGCATCGGTGCGATGTCGGCTGCCTTTCTGCCGGACAGCGCAGTCGAGCGGCTTTTCGCGCCGGGCACCGAAAACCGGTTCTCGGGGCAGGGCGCGCCGCTCGGTATGCTGAAGAAAGTCGATGGCGGCTACCGGCTGAATGGCAAGTGGAGCTATGGCAGCGGCTTCAGCCACGCCACCTACAGCCACAGTGCCGCCTTCGTCGATGACGGCACCGGCAAGCCCGCCAAGGACGAGAAGGGCAACTTGATCATCATGTGCGCCCATGCCCCGATCTCTCAGCATAAGCAGCTCGGCAATTGGGACGTTCTGGGCCTCGGTGGCACCGGCAGCATCGACTATGCGGCCGAGGACGTCTTCATCGCCGACGATCTCGTTTTCCCGATCCTGACCGCACCGCCGCTGCGTCAGAAGGAGTTCTTCAGTCTCGGTGTCGTCGGCCTCGCCGCCATCGGGCATACCGGCTGGGCGCTCGGCACCGGGCGGCGGATGCTGGACGAGATCGCCAAGTTCGCCCGCAGCAAATCGGGTCGCGCCGGCCTGATCGGTGAGAGCGAGAAGTTCTGGCACGACTATGGCCGCGCCGAAGCCCGCTATCGCGCTGCCCGCGCCTTCGTCTTCGAAGTCTGGCGCGACATCGAGGCGACGGTAGAAGCCGGCAACAGCGTATCGACGCGGCAGATCAGCCTTGTCCATCTGGCCAAATCCGAGATTCACGAGGTTGGCGTCGATATCTGCAACTTCGCCTACCGCGCGGGCGGCGGCGCGTCGCTGCGCGCCGGTGTGATCCAGCGGACCTTCCGCGAGATGATGGTGGCGGCAAACCACTTCACGATCGCGCCGTCGATCGTCACCTCGGCCGGCCGCGACATCGGCGGCGTGTGGAGCGATCGCACCTGGCAGTTCTACGACCTGATCGAGAAGAAGTAGTCCGCAAGGGCCGGACGGCGGACGCCGTCCGGCCCTTATTCACGCTGCAGAAGAGAGACCTCGATGAGCTTCCCGCATCCGATGACCAACGCCTTCCGCGAAGCCTTTCGCCACCATCCGGCCGGTGTTGCCGTGATCACGGCCGACCCCGGCGACAGGCCGGTGGCGATGACCGTATCCTCGCTGATCTCGGTAAGTGCCGCGCCGCCGGTCGTCGCTTTCTCGCTCTCCATGAAATCGACTTCGTCCGAGCCCTTGCTACGGGCCGAGACCATGGTGATCCACCTGCTGCGCTTCACTGATATCGACCTGGCGCAGCTCTGCGCGTCGAGCGGCGCGGAACGTTTCCCGCCGGGAGGCGCCTGGGCGCGGCTGCCTACGGGCGAACCGCGCTATACCGGCGTTTCTACCTGGTTCCGCGCCCGTCGGCTCGGCGTCCTGCCGATCAAGGGCGCGACACTGGTCGCGGCCGAACTCCTTGACGGCGAGGTGCAGCCGGACGAGGCCCCCCCGGAGGCGCATTCGCTTGTTTATCTCGACCGTCGCTGGCATCGCCTGCACAAGGAACTGGACGGGGTGGCTGAGCTTCTTGAGTCGTCGCGTTTTCTTTGAACGGCGCCGAAGCGGCGCGGGTTATCAGGTCGTAGCGCTCGGAACTCGCAAAGCCAGTCGAACTGCGTTCGGCGTCAGTCGTACCGCGCTCCCTGGCTCGCCGCGCAGGATTGAGGGCCATCCGGCCATCAGACATTCCCACAAAATATCTCACATGTTGACGTTAACTTAACATGCTATTATGGTCTGTTTGCCGCGTCGGATGCGTCGCTTTTGTATCACCGTTGCTCGTTGATTGTCGTCATGTCTGTCATCTCTATCCCACCCTGCAGGTTTGCCTTGCAGCGCCCTTCACCAGTTGCTGAAAGCGGCGGCGCCCATGCCCAGTTTGCTCGGAATCGATAACGGTCTCACGGTCACCAAGGCGGTGATCTTCGATGCCGATGGCACACAGTTGTCGGTGGCGCGCCGGCGGGTTGCGCAATCGATGCCCCATCCGCGCTGGGTGGAGCGCGACATGGGGGGCCTCTGGCAAGCGACCGCCGACGCGATCAAGGAGGCGATCGCATTGTGCGGCCGGCCTGCCGACGACATCAAGGCGGTTGCGGCGACCGCGCATGGCGACGGTCTCTACCTGCTCGACAAGGATCGTCGGCCGCTGGGCCCCGGTATCCTGTCGCTCGACAGCCGCGCCGGCGAGATTGTCGAACAATGGTCGGCGGATCGAGTCTTCGAAGACGCCTTGGCGCGCACGGGCCAGGCGCCGCACGTGTCCGCGCCGTCGGCGCTGCTGGCCTGGATCAGGAAGAACGAGCCAGACCGCTACGGGCGCATCGGGCATATACTTGCCTGCAAGGACTGGCTGCGCTTTTGCCTGTCGGGCACGATCGGTACCGACCGCACGGAGGCCAGCACCTCATTCACGGATTTCCGCACGCAAGCCTTCGCGCCGGAAGCGATGCGCATCTTCGGACTGGACGATCTGTTCGACGCGCTGCCGCCGGTGGCGCATTCGGCCGACATCGTCGGCCACGTGACCGCCGAGGCCGCCGAAATGACCGGCCTTGCCAAGGGAACACCGGTTGCGTGCGGCCTGCATGACGTGACCGCCTCGGCGCTTGGCATCGGCGGTCATGAGGAGGGCGTGCTCGCCATCGTCGCCGGGACCTATTCCATCAACGAAGTTATCTCTTTGGAACCGCGTATCGACCCGCGTTGGTTCTGTCGCAACGCCATCGACGCGGGCCGCTGGAACAATATGGCGATCTCGCCGGCCTCGACCGCAAACTACGACTGGTTTCTCGACACATTCTGCCGCTCGGAGCAGGAAAAGGCATCGGTCGATGGCGGCTCGATCCACGAGTTTCTGGCAGGTGAGATCGACGCGGCGCTGAAGAACAGGTCGACCATCCTGTTTCATCCCTATCTGTTCGGCTCCCCCTTTGGCGATGTCGCCAGCGGAAGCTTTGTCGGCCTTCACGGCTGGCACAATCGCGGCGATATGCTCAAGGCGGTTCTGGAGGGCATTGCTTTCAATCATCGCTCCCATGTCGAAGCCTTGCGCGAGGGCTTTGCTATCAGCGAGATCCGCCTGACTGGTGGCGGTTCGCGCAATCCGGCTTTCGTCCAGATGTTTGCTGATGTGCTGAACGCCCCGGTCATCGTCACCTCGACCGACGAGGCCGCGGCCTTTGGCGCTGCCCTTTGCGCGGGTGCCGCGGTTGGCATCTTCGCGACGCCGCAACAGGGCGCCAGACAGGTCGGCATGACGGCGCGCCAATACGAGCCTGGGCCGGCCTCGAGTGCTGTGTTCAACGAGCGCTTTTCCCTCTATGGCCGCATAGCCGGTGCGCTCGAACCGCATTGGCCTGACATCGAGAAGCTGGCGCGGCCAGACACCGGGGGAAGCGCATGATCAAGGCCGACGAACGACGCGAAGAGATCGCCGACTATGTGATCAAGCTCGGCCAGGTGCGCATCGACGATCTCGTCGAGCATTTCGGCGTGTCGCGCATGACCATCCACCGGCACATCGACCGGCTGGCGCAGCAGGGCGTGTTGCGCAAGCTGCACGGTGCGGTGACGGTTCAGCCTTCCGGCCTCTACGAAAGCGCCTTCCGCTACCGGGTGACGGTCAACCGGGCCGAGAAGGATGCGCTGGCGCGGGCATCACTGGATTATGTGGAAGCCGGCCAGGTGGTGATGCTGGACGATTCCTCCACGGCAAACGCCGTCGCCACGCTGCTGCTCGACGTCAAGCCGCTGACCGTCATCACCAACTCGGTGGCGACGGCTTCCCTACTGATCAATGTCGACGAACTGGACTTCATCTGTCTCGGCGGCCGGTACCACAACACCTACAACGCCTATATCGGCATCGTCTGCGAGAACGCCGTGGCGCAGCTGCGCGCCAATGTGCTGATCTGTTCGGCTTCGGCCATCACCGGAACCACGGCCTTCATCCAGGATCCCAATGTCGTGCGGGTCAAGCAGGCGATGATGGCGGCATCGGTGAAACGCATCCTCCTCGTCGATCACGCCAAGTTCGATCGGATCGCGTTGCACCTCTTCGACGATCTGACCAGCTTCGACGTCGTGCTGGCGACCGAAGGCCTGGGCGATGCGCGGGCGCAGGCCCTCGAACGGGCCGGCGTGAATCTGCGCATCGTCAAGACGAAAGCGTCATGAACTCAAACGAACGATCACCTACGGCAATCCCTATCGGGCGTCTGGCCGCCATGGCCGGGACCGGCGAGGTCGACGTCGTCATTCTCGGCGCCGGCATCAACGGGGCTGGCCTGTTTCGCGACCTGTGCGCGCAAGGTGTCAGCTGCCTGATCGTCGACAAGAGCGACTTCGGCTCCGGCACCAGTGCCGCGCCGTCGCGGCTCATTCATGGCGGTTTGAAATATCTCGAAACCGGCGAGTTCGGTCTGGTGGCGCAGTCGACACTCGAACGCAATCTGCTTCTGAAAAACGCGCCGCACTATGTCAGCCCGCTGCCGACGGTCATCCCGATCTTCTCCTGGAGCAAGGGCATGCTGGCGGCGCTGCGGACGCTGTTCGGCTCGACCAGCGCGCCGCGCAGCCGTGGCGCCGTCCTGATCAAGATCGGCCTGATGATCTATGATTTCTACGGCTCGCGAAACCAGGTCATGCCGCGTCACCGCATGGTCGGGCGGCGCCAGGCGCTCAGTGAGATGCCGGCGCTCACCCCCTCGATCGTCGCCACCGGCACCTATTACGACGCCAAGATAAGCCATCCCGAAAGGCTGGTGCTCGAACTGATCCTCGATGGACTGCAGGCAAACCCGGCCTCGGCCAGCGCGAACTACACGGCGCTGGTGGCTTCGGCCGATGGCGTGCTGACCTTCCAGCCGGAAAACGGCGCGGCCTTTTCGGTGCGGCCGAAGCTGGTGGTCAATGCCGCCGGTCCCTGGATCGACGACGTCAACGATTTGCTTGGTGCGCCGTCGAAGATGATCGGCGGCACCAAGGGCTCGCACATCCTGCTGAAGCATGACGAGCTGGTCAAAAGCCTTGCCGGGCGCATGCTCTATTTCGAGGCCGATGACGGCCGCATCTGCCTTGTCTACGACTATCTCGGCCTGGCGCTGGTCGGCTCTACCGACATCAAGGCCGACAATCCCGACGCGGTACGCTGCGAGCCTGACGAAGTGGAGTACCTGCTCGACAGCGTACGCACGCTGCTGCCGGGGATGGCGTTCGAGCGCGACCAGATCGTCTATGCCTATAGCGGCATCCGGCCGCTGCCGGCCTCGGATGCATCGGTGCCCGGCTTGATCAGCCGTGACCACTCGGCGCCAGTCGCCGAGCCGGATGGGAACAGACCTTTCGCAGTTATCTCGCTGATCGGCGGCAAGTGGACGACCTTTCGCGGCTTCGCCGAGGAAGTCGCCGACACCGTGCTCGGCCGCCTGCAGCGCAGCCGCAAGGTGACAACGCAGGCCATGCCGATCGGCGGCGGCAGGGATTTCCCGGTCGATGCCGCAGCGCGAGCCAGTTGGCTGGCTCTGGCTCACTCGGAAACGGGCGCTGGAGAGCGGCGTCTCGAGGCGCTGCTGTCGCGATATGGCACCAGAGCCACGCAGATCGCCACGCATGGGTCGGGTGATGAGGGTCGGCTGCCGGATTCAGAAAGCTACAGCAAATCGGAAATCGACTACATCGTCCGCACCGAGTTCGTCGAACATCTGGCCGATATCGTCATGCGCCGCAGCACCCTGGCAATATCAGGGTCACTGACGGGCCGGGATCTGCAGGAGATTGCGACGATTGCCGGACGGGCGCTGGGCTGGAGCGCCGGGCGCCTCGCAGAGGAAGTCGAGGCCGCCGCCCTGGAACTCGAGGACCGGAACCTGATGCGGCTGGGCTGATCATTCCGTCGCCGATGCTCTTTCCCAAGGCAATCCGGTCGGTTTGCCTAAGGATGCGCCGCATCCCCAATCGCTCAACTCACAGGCGGGTTGGGATTTTGCGATATTAGATATTATTCTTGAGAAACAGTTAGTTAGCAAAAAATTGGATAGCCGATGGCTGTGCAATTCTACTGGCTCAGACACGAAATAACACAGATTGACGTTAAATTAACATAGCCGTATGATCAAGTGACATGCTCACCTCCTAATAGGTCGATGTTGCCCGCCGAAATGCCGGCAGACCGGCGTTTCGGGAAGGGCGAGACCTGTGAATTCCCCGTATGTGCATGCGCCAAATTCGGCGAGGGATTGACAGCGATGCAGGGATGTGAAAATTTTTGCACACAAAGATAATAATATCATCTCAGGGAGGAGATGTCTTGAAATCCGGCGGAGCCGCTAACCGCGATCATGAGTCCAGCCTCGCCACCCGCGCGGCCTGGCTTCACTATGCCGGGGGTCTGACGCAGGCCCAGGTGGCCAAGCGGCTCGGCCTGACCAGCCTCAAGGCGCATCGGCTCATCACCCGGGCCACCCAGGATGGCCTTGTCAGGGTAATCATCGACGGCGATGTCGGCGAATGCATCGACCTCGAGCAGCAGCTGATCAATGCTTATGGGCTGGATTACTGCGAGGTCGTTCCTGATCTCGATCAGGACGAGCTGCCGCTGAAGGCCCTTGGCATCGCCGGCGCTCAGTTTCTGAAGCGGGAGATCGATCGCGGCGAGGACATGCTGATCGGCGTCGGCCATGGCCGTACCCTTGCCGCAAGCGTCGAGTATCTGACGCGCACCGCCGCTGCCCATATCCGTTTCGTATCGCTGCTTGGCGGCGTGACGCGCAAATTCGCGGCCAACCCGCACGATGTCATGCATCGGCTGGCCGAGCGGACCGGCGCGCAGGCCTATGTGATGCCGGTGCCTTTCGTCGCCAACACCGCCGAGGACCGTGAAGTGCTGCTTGGCCAGCGCGGCATCAGCGATGTCTTCGACCTCGCAAGCCGGTCCGACCTGATGTTCGTCGGCATAGGCACCGCCGAACGGGAAGCCTCGCTGGTCGCTACCGCCATGATCGAACATTCCGAAATCGATGAGGTCAAACGGGATGGCGGCGTCGGCGAGCTGCTCGCCCACTTCTTCGACGACAAGGGACGCCCGGTGGAAACGGCGCTGTCGGACAGAATCCTGGCGCTTCCGCGGGACCAGTTGAAGGGCCGTCGGATCGTCGCAGTCGCCGGCGGCAAGGTGAAAATACGCGCCATCAAGGCGGTGCTCGAAAGCCGCTATCTGAGCGGGCTGATCACTGACGAGTCCACCGCCCGTGCCCTTGTCGAACAGAACAAACCCAATGGTGCGAAGCGCCATGTGAACGGAGGATCGTCAAATGCGTGACAAGCGCGGATCAGCCTTGCCGGCGGTTGCGTCATGAGCGCGAAGGCCGCCCCCGCACCAACCAGGCCGGCTTCGCCCGGCTTGCGTCGGGTACTTGCCGGCGCTGCGGTTGTCGTCCTGCTCGGCGCCATGGCGCTCGACACCAACGTGGTCAGGATCGGCTCTGCCGGCGATGTCCGCAGCGCCGTCTTTTCCGCCGCCGACTACGGCAAGTCGGAGTTTCCCAAGGTGCAGGCCGATGTCGAAGCGCGTGCCGCCGACGCGGCAACGGTGGCGACGGCGATCACCAAGGACAGGGCAACGGCGGAAAAGGAATACGGCGTGCCGGCGGGCGTTGGGCCGGTCATCTCGGTGAAGTTCACCGGCGTCGTCGGCGAAGGAAAATCGGGCATCTACAAAGTCGCCGTCGAAGGTGTGCCGGACACGCTGATGATCCGCGTGCAGACGGGACCGGCGATCAACGGCACCGAGCTTCGCGACGCCACCGGCAAGATCACATTCGGCCAGTTCACCAACCAGATCGAATACCAGGACGCCGGTTCGGCGCTGAACAACGAGATGAAGAAGGAAATCCTGGCCAAGGTCGATACGAGCACCTTGACCGGCAAGACCATATCGGTGGTCGGCGCATTCAAGCTGGTCAACCCGAAGAGCTGGCTGGTCACTCCGGTGAGGCTGGAGGTCAAATGAGCGCGGCTGCCGACACCGGACCCGCGAATGGCGACGCCGTGCTTTCGGCGCGCAACATCGTCATGTCGTATGGCGGCGTCCATGCACTCAAGGGCGTCAATTTCGACATCCATCGCGGCAAGGTCACCACGCTGTTCGGAGAAAATGGCGCCGGCAAGTCGACGCTGATGAAGATCCTCTCCGGCGTGGTCACGCCGACATCCGGCGACATCGTGCTCGACGGCAATCTCGTCAGTTTTTCCTCATCCTCGGACGCACGCGATCGCGGCATCTCGATCATTCACCAGGAACTGAGCCTGGCGCCCAATCTCAGCGTTCGCGACAACATCTTCATGGGCCGCGAACTGCGCACCAGGACCGGCCTCGACTTCGCCGAGGAATCGCGCCAGGCGCGCGCGCTGATGGCTGATCTCGAAGAGGACATCGACCCGATGACCCTGGTCGAGGATCTGCGCCTGGGCCAACAGCAGATCGTCGAGATCGCGCGGGCGCTGTCGGTCGATTCGCGCATCCTGATCATGGACGAGCCGACCTCGGCGCTCAGCGCCACAGAGGTGGAGGTGCTGTTCAAGGTGATCCGCGATTTGACCAGCCGCGGCGTTTCCATCGTCTACATCTCACATCACCTCGAAGAGGCGCTGCAGATCACCGACTACGCCGTTGTCCTGCGCGACGGGGCGATAACGGCGACGGCTGAAGCCAGAAACATCGACCTCGAGTGGATCGTCCGCAACATGGTCGGCGAGAACTTCGATCTCGGCTCGCCGCCGACCGGCCATGCGTTCGGTGAGGTCGCCCTGTCGATCGAGGATGTCAGCGTCGTCGACACTTCGGGCTCGGGCTATTCCGTCGTCGACCACCTGTCGCTGGATGTCCGGGCAGGCGAGATCGTCTGCATCTATGGGCTGATGGGCGCCGGGCGCACGGAATTGCTGGAAGCCGTCGCCGGACGGGTGCCGATGGCGGGCGGCCGCGCGCTTCTGGAAGGCGAGGACGTTTCGGGACTGAGCATTGCCCAGCGCATCTCCAGAGGTCTTGTGCTGGTCCCCGAGGACCGCCAGCGCGACGGGCTGGTGCAGACGATGACCGTCGGCCGCAATCTCTCGCTGGCCAGCATCGAGGCGTTCGCCAAGGGGCTGTTTCTGTCCCGTTCCAAGGAGCGTGGGCTGGTCGAGGATTCGATCCGCAAGGTGACCATAAAGACCGCAGGCGGCAATGCCATGATCGGATCGCTGTCGGGCGGCAATCAGCAGAAGGTCGTCATCGGCAAGATGCTGACGACCAACCCAAAAGTCATCCTTCTCGACGAACCGAGCCGTGGCATCGATGTCGGCGCCAAGGCCGAGGTCTTCCGCTTGCTGAGCGAACGCGCCGCGCAAGGGCTTGCGGTCGTCTTCTCGACCTCTGAGGTCAACGAATGCCTCAGCATTGCCCACCGCATCGTCGTCATGCGGCGTGGCAGGATTTCAGCTGAATTCGGCGCCAACGCCACCAAAGAGCAGATCATGGCCGCCTCTGGCGAAGCCGTGGTCGCCTGATCACCAGAATTTCGGAGCCCAGACCAATGACCGACGTCAGCCAGGCCAGAAAACAGTCCAGTCCAAGCGCGGGCGGCGAAGGCTTCGATCTCGCCAAGCTGCTGCTCGAGGGTCGCGCTTTCTTTGCCCTGATCGTCATCATCGTCGTGTTCTCGATCCTGTCGCCCTACTATCTCTCGGTGGCGAATTTCCTGACCATGGCCTCGCATGTCGCCATCTTCGGAATCCTCGCGATCGGCATGCTGCTCGTCATCCTCAATGGCGGTATCGACCTGTCGGTGGGGTCGACGCTGGGCTTGGCCGGCGTCGTTGCCGGGTTCCTGATGCAAGGCGTGACGCTGACCTGGCTGGGTGTCGTTCTCTATCCGCCGGTCTGGGTGGTCGCGGTGTTGGCCTGCATGCTCGGCGCCGTCGTCGGACTGATCAACGGCGTGCTCATCGCGCGCTTCAAGGTTCCGGCTTTCGTCGCCACGCTCGGCGTCATGTACATGGCGCGTGGCCTGGCACTGCTGATGACCAGCGGCCTGACCTATAACAATCTCGGCGGCAAGCCGGAGCTCGGAAACACCGGCTTCGATGCGCTTGGCTTCAACCGCTTGTTCGGCGTGCCGACGGGCGTCGTGGTTCTCGTGGTCATCGCGCTCATTGGCAGCATCGTCTTGAACCGCACCGCTTTCGGGCGCTGGCTCTACGCCTCGGGCGGCAACGAGCGCGCGGCCGAACTCTCCGGCGTTCCGGTCAAGACGGTGCAGATTTCCGTCTATGTGCTGTCGGGCATCTGTGCCGCCATCGCCGGCCTGATCCTGTCCTCGCAGTTGACGTCGGCTGGACCGACCGCCGGCACCACCTACGAACTGACGGCCATCGCGGCCGTCGTCATCGGCGGCGCGGCACTGACCGGCGGGCGCGGCAACATCCGCGGAACCCTGCTTGGGGCCTTCGTCATCGGCTTCCTGTCCGACGGTCTGGTGATCATCGGCATCTCATCCTACTGGCAGACAGTGTTCACGGGCGCGGTCATCGTGCTCGCCGTGCTCCTCAATGCCGTTCAGTATCGCCGCCGTAGCAAGCTCCCAAGCGCGTCAGGTGGCCAACCGACTTCTCAGAAACGGGGGGCCGAACCGGCCAATCCTGCCCAAGGGAAGACTGCCAGGTGAACTGGCAGCAACACCGCGTAATCATTGGAGGAATGTACATGAAAACCATGCTGAAAAGTCTGCTCGCCGCCGCGATGGTCGTCGGGTTCACGGCCGCCGCGTCAGCCGCGGGCCTGATCTCGATCATCGTCAACGATCCGGCCAACCCCTACTGGCTGACTGAGGGCAACGTCGCCAAGGCCGAGGCCGAGAAGCTTGGCTATACGGCCAATGTCGGCGCCCACAAGGGCGATACCAATACCGAAAGCAATTTGATCGACACCGCCATCACCAACAAGTCGGTGGCGATCATCCTCGATCCGGCCAACGCTGACGGCTCTGTCGGTGCGGTGAAGAAGGCGATTGCAGCCAACATCCCGGTGTTCCTCGTCAATGCCGAGATCAATCAGGAAGGCCTCGCCAAGGGTCAGCTCGTTTCCAACAACGCGCAGGGTGCTGCTCTCGGTGCCCAGCAGTGGGTGCAGGCCGTCGGCGAAAAGGGCAAATATGTCGAACTGCTCGGCGCCCCGTCTGACAACAACGCCGCTACGCGCTCGAACGGGTACGCGACTGTGCTGAGCCAGTACCCGGATCTCGAAAAGGCTGCTTCGCAGGTCGCCAACTGGGATCGTACCCAGGGCCACGACAAGATGCAGAGCATGCTGCAGGCCAATCCCGACATCATCGCCGTGATCAGCGGCAATGACGAAATGGCGCTCGGCGCGGTTGCGGCGCTGAAGGAAGCAGGCAAGCTCGCCGGCATCAAGGTCGGCGGCTTCGACGGCTCCCCGGATGCGGTTGCGGCGATCAAGTCCGGCGAACTGCAGTACACCGTGCTTCAGCCGGTCGCCATCTTCTCGGCCAAGGCCGTGCAGCAGGCGGACTCGTTCATCAAGACGGGTGCCACCGGTGCGGCGACCGAGAAGCAGCTGTTCGATTGCCTTCTCATCACCAAGGACAATGTCGACAAGTATACCGCACCCTTCGTGCTGTCTGAGTAATACCTGTACAGGGGGTGTCCTTGCGGACACTCCCTGCCTCTTCTACGAAATGACTGCCCTCGTGAACTGCCTTCGCAACCAACCGGAATTTGCGGCATGAAAGACCTGCTGATCGGCATCGACGCGGGAACGTCGGTGATCAAATCGATCGCTTTCGACCTGTCCGGGCGGCAGCTCGCCATGACGTCGGTGCCCAACAGCTTCGTCACGCTGGAAGGCGGCGGCGCCGAGCAGGACCTCGACCAGACCTGGCGCGACATGGCGCGGACCGTTCGCGATCTCGCGGCCAGGGTTCCCGACCTCGTGCAACGAACCGCAGCGGTGGCCATCACCGGGCAGGGCGACGGAACCTGGCTGATCGATGGCGACGGCTTGCCTGTCTCGCGCGCCTGGCTGTGGCTTGATGCCCGCGCTGGACATCTGGTGGACGAGATGCGCGCCGATCCCCGGGATCGCAGGCGGTTCGAGCTGACCGGCACGGGGCTGAATTCCTGCCAGCAAGGCGCCCAGCTTGCCTTCATGAGAAAGAACCATCCCGACATGCTGGAGCGGGCGGCGACCGCACTGCATTGCAAGGATTGGCTCTACTTCAAGATGACGGGCGAACGCGCCACGGATCCCTCCGAGGGAACCTTCACCTTCGGCGATTTTCGGTCGCGCAGCTATTCCGACGAAGCCCTCGACATCCTGGATCTGACGACGCATCGCCGCCTGTTGCCTCCCATGCTCGAAGGCACCACCGACCATCATCCGCTGTCGCGATCGGCGGCGGCAGAGACTGGCCTGCTCGAAGGCACGCCGGTGGTGCTGGGTTACGTCGATATGGTCATGACGGCGCTCGGAGCCGGCCTCTATGATCCCTCGGGCAATGTCGGCTGCACGGTCATCGGCTCGACCGGCATACACACACGCTTTGCCGCCACTCCCGACGATGTCGTGCTGAACGACGATGGCTCCGGCTACACGATCGCCATGCCTATTCCAGGCGCCTTTGCACAATTGCAATCCAACATGGCGGCGACGCTCAACATAGACTGGGTGCTTGGCCTTGCGCGCGACGTGCTCGCGACGGCTGGCGGCAAGCCTTCTCATGACGAGTTGCTGAAGGCCCTCGACGCTTGGGTGGAAGCATCGGAGCCTGGTTCGCTGATCTACCAGCCCTACATATCGCTGGCCGGTGAAAGAGGACCGTTCGTCGATCCTGACGCACGCGCTGGCTTCATCGGCCTTTCGGTCAAGCACGGCTTTGGCGATCTGGCACGCGGCGTGCTCGAAGGGTTGGCCTTCGCCGCACGTGATTGCTACCAGGCGATGGGCGCCGTGCCGAGCGAGATCCGGCTGTCGGGCGGCGCCGCTCGCAGTCCGTCCCTACGCCGCATCATCGCGGCGGCGACCCGGGCGCAGGTGCGTACCAGCAGTCGCCAGGAAGCCGGCGCGGCAGGCGCCGCGATGATGGCTGCGGTCGGGCTCGGCGTCTATGGCTCCATGGAAGACTGCGCCGCCGAATGGGTGACGCCGCTTCTCGGCGACTGCGATGCCTATGACGAGGCGCTTTCGCATACCTACGATGCGCTCTTCCCTTCCTTCGTTGCAGCGCGTCAGGCGCTTCGGCCGGTGTGGAAGGGCATGGCGCACCGCACAGGAGCAAGATCTTGAGCAACACAACAGATGTCGTCGATCTCTTCGTGATCGGCGGCGGCGTCAATGGAGCCGGCATAGCGCGTGATGCGGCAGGTCGCGGGCTGTCCGTCATCCTGTGCGAAAAGGACGATCTCGCCCAGGGCACCAGTTCGCGCTCCGGCAAGCTGGTGCATGGCGGCCTGCGCTACCTCGAATATTATGAATTCCGGCTGGTTCGCGAAGCACTGATCGAACGCGAGGTGCTGCTCGAGGCAGCGCCGCACATCATCTGGCCGATGCGCTTCGTTCTTCCGCACAGCCCGCAAGACAGGCCGGCATGGCTGGTCCGGCTCGGGCTGTTTCTCTACGATCATCTTGGCGGCCGCAAACGGCTGCCGGGGACACGAACACTGAACCTCAGGACTGCGCCTGAAGGCGCGCCAATCAAGGACGAATTCAAGCGCGGTTTCGAATATTCCGACTGCTGGGTCGACGATGCGCGCCTGGTGCTGCTCAACGCCCTGGATGCCAGGCAGCGCGGTGCCAGAGTGCTCACGCGCACCGCCTGTGTCGCGGCCCGCCGCGAAAACGGACTGTGGTCGATCGACATGCAGGATGGTCGCACGGGTGCTCTGACGAAAGTCCGCGCGCGGGCGCTGGTCAACGCGGCCGGGCCCTGGGTCAACGACATTGTCAGCCGCGTCGCCGGGCAGAACTCCACGCGCAATGTTCGGCTTGTAAAAGGCAGCCATATCGTCGTGCCCAAATTCTGGGAGGGGCGGCAGGCCTATCTCATCCAGAACAACGACAAGCGAGTGATCTTCGTCAACCCCTACGAGAACGATCTGGCGCTGATCGGCACCACCGACATTCCCTACGAAGGCAGGCCCGAGGAAGTGGTCGCCGAGGCAAGCGAAGTCGACTATCTGATCAAGGTGGTCAATCGCTATTTCAAGCGACAGCTGACGTCACAGGACGTGGTCCATAGTTTCTCAGGCGTGCGTCCGCTCTATGACGACAATGCCGACAATCCAAGCGCGGTGACGCGCGACTATATTTTCGAACTCGACGCCTCCAATGGCAACGCGCCGCTGCTGTCGGTGTTCGGCGGCAAGATCACCACCTTCCGCAAGCTGTCGGAACATGCGCTGGAAAAGATCCAGCCGTTTTTTCCGATGATGAAGAAAGCCTGGACGGCCAAAATCCCCTTGCCGGGAGGCGACCTGCCCAACGCCGACTTCGAGCAGTTCCTGAGCGATCTGCATTCCGAGTTTTCATGGCTCAGCCCGTCGCTGGTGAAGCACTACGCTCGAAGCTACGGCACCCGTGCCAGGCAATTGCTCGCCGGCGCACAGCGCGAGGCGGATCTCGGCCGCCGCTTCGGTCCCGACCTGTATGAGCGGGAGGGAAGGTTCCTGGCCGAGACCGAATGGGCCGGCACATCAGCCGATATTCTGGAACGCCGCACCAAACATGGCCTGCATCTCAATGCGGCCGAGCGGAAAGCATTCGAAGACTGGTTCGATAACATCATGGCGACGGCAGACTGATGGCCTTCACGCTTTCCCTCAACACCAATCCGCTGGTCAATCGCTTCGCCGATCCGGACGATTTGATCGACGCGATTGCCTATGGCATCGGTATCCGCGACGTGCAGCTGACGCATGAATTCGTCAATCCGGGCTGGCCGGCGGCGACGATTGCCAAATTCCTGCGCCTGTTCGACAGGGCGCTTTCGCGGACCGGCGTGCGGATCACCTCCGGTATGACCGGGCCTTATGGCCGGCTCAACCATTTCGGCCACCCGGATGCGGATGTCCGGCGCTATTATGTCGACTGGTTCAAGACGTTTGCCGATATTTCCGCCGAACTCGGCGCGTCAGGCATGGGCACGCAGTTCGCCATCTTCACCTACAAGGACTATGACGATCCGCAACGGCGGGCGGCATTGCTCGACATCGCGCTCGAATGCTGGCGCGAGGTGGCTGAGCACGCCAAGGCGGCGGGCCTGACCTATGTGTTCTGGGAACCGATGTCGGTGGGCCGCGAGTTCGGCCACACGATCGAAAGCTGCGCCACGCTGCAAGGCGCCATCGATGCGGCGAAGCTGCCCATACCGATGAAGATGATGGTCGACATCGACCATGGCGATGTCACCTCGCCCAATCCTGCCGATACCGATCCCTACGCTTGGGCGAAAGCGTTTCCATTGCAATCGCCGATCATCCATATCAAGCAGTCTTCCATGAACAAGGGCGGGCACTGGCCGTTCACGGCCACTTACAACAAGGATGGCCGCATAGTTCCGCAAAAGCTGCTGGATGCGGTTCGGCAGGGCGGCGGAACCGACAACGAAATTTGCCTTGAACTTTCCTTCAGGGAGAGGGAACCAGTCGATCATCAGGTTATCGAGATGATCCGCGAATCGGTGGATTTCTGGGCGCCTCATATCGACAGTGGCCGCGACAGTCTCAAGCCTCGAGCCTGAGTGAAATGCCGGCTCGACGCCGGCACTGGTGGCCAGGAAACACGCGTTGAAGGAGAGAAGAATGACCCCATATTGGGTCGGCACGAGCTGGAAGATGAACAAGACGCTTGCCGAGGCGTTGCAGTTCGCCGATGCGCTGGCGGCCTTCGTGCCGGGTTTCGATCAGGCGATACAGCCTTTCGTCATTCCGCCGTTCACCGCCGCGCGCCAGGTCAAGGCGGCGCTGGCCAACACCCGCGTAAAAGTCGGCGCGCAGAACATGCATTGGGCCGACGCCGGCGCCTGGACTGGGGAGGTTTCGCCAGTGATGTTGAAAGATTGCGGGCTGGATGTGATCGAACTCGGCCACAGCGAGCGTCGCGAGCATTTCGGCGAAACGGATGCCACCGTGGGATTGAAAACGGCGGCGGCGGCCAGGCACGGTTTCGTGCCGCTGATTTGCGTCGGCGAGACGCTGGCTGAACGTGAATCCGGCCGCGCCGAGGCGGTCTTGACGGCACAGGTTCTCGGCGCGCTGCAAGAGCTGAGCGGCGATCAACTGAAGGCAGAAATCCTCTTTGCCTACGAGCCCGTCTGGGCGATCGGCGAGAAGGGCATTCCCGCCAGCGCCGACTATGCCGACAGGCAGCAGGCGCTGATCAAGCAGGTTGCCGCCGACCGGCTGCCGGCTGCCCCGCCTGTGCTTTACGGTGGCAGCGTCAATCCAGGCAACGCGGCCGAACTCATCGGCCAGCCACATATCGATGGCCTGTTCATCGGCCGCTCGGCGTGGCAAGCGGAAGGCTATATCGACATTCTGAAAAAGGCGTCGGCCGCCATCGCGCGCTGACCAGAGCAATTCCAGGAAAAGTGTGAAACGGATTTCCGTCCGGAATTGCGTCAAATCAGAGAGATAGAGAAAAAAGCAAAGGAGCTCATCATCATGAAAATCGCACTCGGAGCCGACAGCGCCGGCAAGCCGTTGCTCGACGTCATCGCCAAGCATCTCGCCACCAAGCCGGAACTGCAGGTCGTCGACCTAAGCCAGGCCGGATTCTACGCCGATATCGCCGCCTCGGTCGGCCACGAAATTCTCGACGGCAATTACGACCGGGCCATCCTGTTTTGCGGCACCGGCATCGGCGTCAGCATCTCCGCCAACAAGGTCCCGGGCATTCGTGCCGCATTGACCCACGACACCTATTCCGCTGAGCGCGCCGCCAAGTCCAATAACGCCCAGATCATCACCATGGGCGCCCGCGTCATCGGTCCCGAACTGGCGAAATCGATCGCCGACGCATGGTTGGCCTCGGAGTTCGATCCGAATGGCCCCTCCGCCACAAACGTGCAGGCCATCGACAAGCTCGACGCCAAGCGCTGACGCGAGGGCCTGCTGCTGAGTTAGCTGATCAAGGCGACCCGCATCGCCTCGATCACAGTCACGGCGGAGGCGGCGCCCGGGTCCATGTGGCCAAGCGAGCGTTCGCCGAGGCGCGATGCCCGGCCCTTGGTGGCGACCATCGACTTGGTCGCCTCCGCGCCGGCGTTTGCCGCTTGTGCAGCAGCTTCGAGACTGCCCGCCAGATCCTTGCCGGAGGTCAGCGCTTCGCCCGCCGCCTGCGCAGCCGGCGCCCATGCATCGATCATCGTCTTTTCGCCTGGCTCGGCCTTGCCGCGATCCTGAATGCCTTTGGCCATCGCCTGGAACAGAGTGACCACGTCCGCGTCGTCGAGCGTCGTCTTGCCCTTGACGGCTGCCGCGGCGCGCATGAACGCGGTCGCATAGAGCGGACCGGAGGAGGCTCCAACCGCATTCAGGAACGACTTTGCCGCCGTGTTCAGCAAGGTGGTCGGATCAGTGGCCTCGGTGTCCAGTGCGGCGACTGCATCGCGTGCCGCGGAAAATCCAAGCTCCATCGCGATGCCGTGGTCGGCGTCGCCGATAACTCCGTCAAGCGCGCATAGTCGGTCCCTGTCGGCCGACATGGCGGTTGCGATCGCCGCGAACATCGCGACAAGGCGGGCGGTGTCGATTGTCGTCATGTCTAGTCCTTGCCACAGAAGTGGGTTTAGCCGGCGCGAAACATGGCGCAGTCGCAGGGGTGGTCCAGCATCGTCTGCAACTCGCCGTCCAGCCGATGCAGGGTGATCGAGGCCCCGGCCATTTCGAGCGAGGTACAGTAATTGCCGACCCAGCTTGCGTGGATGGACACACCGATATCATCGAGCCTCTGCTTCACCCGCCGGTTCATGATGTAGAGTTCCATCAGCGGCGTTGAGCCCAGCGAATTGACGAGCACCGCGACCTTGTCGCCGCGCGCCGGCGCCATCTCGTCGAGGATCCTGTCCAGCATCTCGTCGGTGATCTCGTCGGCTGTTTTCAACTTTTCGCGCGCGATGCCGGGCTCGCCGTGGATGCCCATGCCGATCTCCATCTCGTCCGCCCCGATCTCGAAATTCGGCCGGCGGGTCTGCGGCAGCGAACAGGGCGACAGCGCCACGCCCATGGTGAAGGTGTGGTCGTTGGCCTTGCCGGCGATGCGCTCGCATTCGTCGAAGGACAACATCCGGTCGCAGGCGGCGCCGGCCGCTTTGAAGATGAAGAAATTGCCGGCGACGCCGCGCCTCTTGTGCCGCTGGTCGCGCGGTGCCGAGGCGACGTCGTCGGTGCTCAGCACCGTGCGCACCTCGATGTCGTCCATGGCGGCCATCTCGGCCGCCATGTCGAAATTCATCACGTCGCCGGCATAATTGCCGTACATGAAGAGCACGCCGCCGCCGCCGCTGACTGCCTTGGCGCATTCGAGGATCGGGTCCGGCGGCGGCGAGGCAAAGACATTGCCGATGGCCGCAGCGTCAGCCAATCCCTTGCCGACAAAGCCGAGAAAGCTCGGCTCGTGGCCCGAACCGCCGCCAATCACGAGGCCCACCTTGCCCTGGCGCGGTCCGTCGCGGGCGATGATGGAGCGTGGACTGCCGTCCACGCTTTTGAGATGGCGGGGATGCGCTGCCAGGATGCCTTCCAGCATCTCGTCGACGGCGCGGTTGCCATCGTTGATGATCTTCTTGGTCTGCACCCGGCATCCTCCCGATTTCGGCATTTTCGCAGATAATACCGGGTGTTACCGGGATTTCCACCCGGCAAGGCGCATTTCGCGTGTTGAAGTGCTCTCGCACAGCGGCTCCTGAAATCCAGGTGTCGGCTGGTTCAAGTGCCGAGGCCGTCGCGGATGGCTGAGAAATAGCGATCGGTTCCGACCTGGCCGCCCTTGAGCGCGACCTCCAAGCCGTCGATCGCCTTGACGCGCGAGTGGGCAACGCAGAGCGGCGAGCCAGGCGAAGCGGGCAGCGGCATGCGGATTGTCAGGGCATCGACACCCATTTCGCCGAGTGCATGGCTCGACGTGTCGCCGCCGGCAATGACCACGCGCCGCAAATTCTGTTCGATCGTCAGGCTGCGAAGGATTTCTCCAAGGCCGCGGCCAAGCCTGTGGCGGGCGCCTTCCTGCCGGTCGATTTCGGCGCCCCTGTCGGCATCGGGGCCAAGCGCGGTGTAGAGGATGACGCTGCGCCCGGCTTGCAGACTGGCACGGCCGCTTGCCGTTGCGCGCGCGATCGCCTGCTGCGGAGACTCCGAAACCAGCTCGACGGGATCGACCTCGATGCCGTCGAAACCGTCGGTCAGGGCATGCCGGATCTGCCGCTCGGTGGTCGGCGAACAACTGCCCGACACGACGGCTATCCGCTCGGCTGCGCCCGGCGGCGTGAAACCTTGTCCAGCGCCGACAATGTTATTCGACGCCCATTCGGCCAGCAATGCATACTCGACCCCGGACGAGCCGGCGACAAAAGAACCGCCTGGCTTGCGAACGCGCCAGATCTCCTTGCCGGCCAGAGCCTGCGTTTCCAGATTGTCGACATCGACAAGCACGATGGGGGTGCCGTTTCCGGTCAGCCGATCGAACGCCGCCGACCGCGACGCGGACTGCAGCGTCGCAAGGTCGACCAGTCCGGAGTTCAGCGCCGTCTGCCGCGACAGATGGATCAGCAGATCGGACTCATCCATCGGCGTCGTCGGGTGGCGGCTCATCACCGGGTGGCGGTCGATGCGGAAATATTGGTCGCGATAGGCGGCGAACAGGTGCCCGAAGGCGGTGTAGCGCTTGAGCTGCGGCGCGCCGACCAGCAGCGGCACGCTGTCCTGGTCGAACACCGAGCGGCCGATCTCGATGGCCCGGCCGATGCTGCCGATCGTCGGGCTGGAATCGAAGGTCGAGCAGACCTTGTAGTGGCAGATCGCGGCGTTGAGTGTCTTCAGCCAGGCGAAGGAGTCGCGCAGATGCGTGTCCATCCAATGCGGCGTCTCGCTGCGGCTGGTGCCGGCGAGGCCGATCGCCCGGCAATGGGCAAACCGCGAAAGCAAGGCATCGTCCGGCTGGCGCATGAACAGCACGGTCGGCACACCACCGAGCTCAAGCGCCTCCATGACATCGGTCGAGCCGGTCAGGTCGTCGCCATAATAGCTGAGAAGCAGGTCCTGCATCGTCTCAGGCTGCCTTGCCGTCGCCGAATTTTTCAATCGACCGCGCCAGTTCAGGGTGGTTCAGAGCGAAGTCGGCAAGCGGAATGCCGTCGACCGCCGCCTGCCAGGCTTGCTGCACGGCACGCACGCCGGCGCCCGGCCCGTCCGGATGGCTGACGATACCGCCGCCGCAGAGATAGAGAAGATCGACCGTCCGTCCGGTTCGCGCATAGGTCTCGGGCGCTTGGCCGCCCCACTGGCCGGAGCCCGCGACCGGCAAGGCGCAGTCCTCGGGCGAGAAGATCGGCGTCGTCACCGCCTTGAACGACTCGACGAAAGAGTCATCCGGTTCCCAGTATTTCGAGGCGATGCCGTTGATCTGGAACTGATCGACGCCGAGCAGCCGCCAGAATTGCTGCCAGACCTTGAAGTCCATGCCGAGGCCCGGGTGACGGGTGAGGATGTCCCAGCCGTTGCGGTGCGCGTGCAGCACCAGGCTGGAGCGTTTTCTCAAAAACGCCATGCCGCCAAAACCGATCGAATTGATGTTGACCACAGCACAATTGCCGCCGGCCTTCGCCACCAGATCGTGGTTGCGCATCATCTCGTCCGGATCGGCATGTGAGATGCCGAAGGCATACATGACCTTCTTGCCGGTCTTCTGCTCGTGGCCGAGGATCAGCGGCATGATTGCCTTCACCCGCTCCGCCAACGGCGAATAGGCTGGGCTCATCAGCTTTTCATCATCCTTGATGAAATCGACGCCGGCGTCGATCAATTCGGCCACCATTGCCGCCGTCTCATGTGGCCTCAAGCCCAGCGCCGGCTTGACGATAGTGCCGATGATCGGACGGTCCGTCACACCGGTCAGCCGGCGGCTGCCGGCGACACCGAACTGTGGGCCGGGATGCGCGCCGCGATACTCCTCCGGCAATTCCATGTCGACGATGCGAATCCCGGTGAGGCCCTTGATCGAATAGGTGCCGCCGATGGCAATGGTCATCAGTGCCGAAAGGTCGGTGCCGATGGCATCGAATGGAAAGGCGATATCGACATCGGCGCGCCTGAACGGCCCGTTGCCGCTGTCGGGAAGCGACGGCCGCTCGGCATCGGCCAGAGGCCGTATCGCCAGCACGCGCGCCGCCACCCGGGCTTTCAGTTCCTCGGTCTCGCCGGGCAGCGCGACGAAGGTGCCGGTCGACTGGTCGCTGGCGATCTTGGCCGCCAGCGCTTCGATGCTTCCAGGCGTTTCGATGCGGTAGGTGAGAGTGATCATGGTCCGCTGTCTCAAGCCGAGGCGTTCGAAAAAGGTTCACTGGTGTTTCAAATCTGGTATAATGAGTACATAAGTATTGCAAGCCATATCCGGCAGCCGGATCGACAGACGGCAATTTCCGGGAAATGTGGCGGCAGTGTTAGATAGGGCGGGGTCAAGGGAGTGATTCGCGACGATGCACCGTTCGGAACCGATTGTCCGGCGCAAGCTTTCCGATGAGGTCTTCTTGCGGCTGAAACGCCTCATTACCAGCGGCGAGCTGATGCCGGGCGACGACATGCCGTCGGAGCGCGAACTGATGGAGCGCTTCGAGGTCGGCAGGCCGGCGATCCGCGAGGCGATGCAGGCGTTGAGCAATATGGGCCTCGTCGCGATCTCGCATGGCGAACGCGCCAAGGTGCTGCAACTGACCGCCAAATCGATCATCAAGCAGGTCGATGGCGCCGCCAAGATCATCCTGTCGTCATCGAAAGACACGCTGGAGCACCTGAAGACCGCGCGCATCTTTTTCGAGCGCGGCATGGTCAGGGAAGCCGCCGAAAAGGCCACCGCCGAGGATGTGCTGCGGTTGCGGGCGACCGTCGCCGAACAGCGCGGCTTTCGCGGCGATTCCGAAGCCTTCATCTCCGCTGACATGAAGTTCCATACACAGATCGCCGCGATCTCCAGCAACCCGATCTATGTTGCCGTCAGCGAGGCGATGCTGGGCTGGCTGAAGGAATACCACACCGAAATGCTGATCTGGACCGGCAAGGAAAAGTTCACGCTGACCGAGCACGAAGAGATCATCGGCCGCATCGAGAAAAAGGATGCGGATGGCGCCGAGAAGGCGATGATCAAGCATCTCGAACGCTCGCGCGCGCTCTACGTGATGAATTCCGAAAAGTAGCTTCAGCCAAGCAGGATGATCGCGTAAGGCGTCATCACGAGATGGCCTCGGCCAAAAGCTGAAATGTCGACCGGCACGTCGTCCGCCGTCAGATTCGCCAGCCACACGATTGTCTTGCCCGAGGCGGAGCGCCCGGCCAGCGCCAGCACCTTGGTCTCATCGCTCGTCCTGGCGGCCACATGCGAAAGGCCAGCCAGTTCGCGAAGCCCCTTGATGGCCCTGAAGATCGGCCGGTGCGATCCTTCCGCGACAGGTTCCCCTGATGAAGCGAGCACGCCGAAAGGTCCAGTGAAGCTGGAAAGTGTCAGCATCTCCAGTCCGGCCGGTGCGACACGCGCGGCGTAGCCGATCGTCCATGCCGCCGCGAACTGGCCGGCATGGCGCGGATCGCTGTCAGCCATCGCAATGCGCTGTCCCCCGGGATTGGGTTTGGTCGCTCCGCCATAGGGGTTCTGGCGCATGGCGATGGTCGACGGTCCGATCCGGTAGGGCTTTGCCTCGAAGATCGCCCGTGCCGACTGGGTGATGAAAGGCAGCGCCTCCAGCGATTGCATGACGCTGAGATCGCCGGCGGCATGCACGATCGGGCAGGTGCAATGGGTGATGAAATCGAGCTGGTCCGCCGGCACGCGCTTGCGGTTGAGTTCGGTGAAATAGCTGAACATGCCGCCGCCGAGGCGGATATCGGGAAAGGCGCGTCGCGCCGCGGCATAGACCTCTTCGAGCGGCGGGCAGTCCGGCCAAGCGCTGCCCGGCGGAGTCGACTGTCGGTCGACCGACGGCGACACGGCAATGGCCGAGAGTTTCAGCCCGGCCTCGCGCACCAGATTGGCGACGCCAGACATCTCGGCGTCAAGATCGCCGGCGCAGGCAACGACGCATTCGAGGGTTGTTTCGGCCGCGTAGGCAGTTGCCAGTCGGGCGAAAGCGCGCAAGGCGTCAAGTCCGTGGCCGCGCGTCGGATCGTAGTGAAACAGCAGCTGTTGTGGGCCGAGTGCCGCCAGCGTGGAGAGGTTCGCCAGCGCCGTCTCGACATCCTCGGGATAGATGACCACGCCGACATCGGGCAGCCTTGGCCCGACCTCGCCGAGTTCAACGCGGACCGGTTCGCTGGTCACGGTGGCAGCCGGTGCTTTGCCTTCACCTGTGATGCGCAGGCTGATCGTCTGGCGCAGGGTTTGGCCGGCAGGCAGCACATAGGGCCATGGCAGCGCCAGCGGCCGCACATAGGTCTTGTAGGAGGCGTCCGACCAGTTGCGCTGGTCCTCCATTTCGAACACGTCACCTTCCATCCGGCATTCGGCGGTGACACCAGGCCGAACCTCATGCGTGATCGTCCGCAGATTTTTGAAAGGCTGCCAGGGGTCGATCAACTCGGGAAGTTTCGTCGCGACGATGCTGCCGTCCGTATGCTCTACCGTGACCGGGCTGCCGGCGAGGTCGGCGATCGGGTGCAGGATGCAGAAGCCGCAGCGGTTGGTTTCGAAATCGCTTTCGGGAAGGGCGCTGACCTCGCAGACCAGACGGCCATCGGCAGAGCCTTTGATGGTGGCGCGGAAGCCGAGCCGGCTTCCATCGGGGGCCAGGCAGCTTGCCGAATAGCTGACCGAAAAAGCGTCGGCAGCCTGGTTGATGATCAGGTCCGTCAAATTTGGCTCATAGGTGCCCCAGTCGCGGTCACGCACGATATAGGCGATGGCGCGCAGCACTTCGGTGCCGCCATGGCGGATGGTGCGCAGATTGCCGTTGACGAAGTCGGCGCTGAGCGCGCCCGCGCGCAGCCTGACCGGATCGGCCTCGAGAGCACGCGTGCCGTAGAGCAGGAAAGTGTCGGCGTTCATTTCAGCAAGGCGTCGAGTTGCACCGGTTGCCGGCTCGCGGCACCGGCGTAAGCCGCCTCGACCAGCGCGAACGTCTTGAGATTGTCCGCTCCCGAGGTCGCCGGTTCGATCCCCTTTGCCAGGCAGTCTACCCAATGCTGCTGGATGGCGACAACGCTTTCCTGGATGTTGTGCCAGGGACGCGACGCCCATGGCAGCAGCGGCGGCGAGACGTCGGTGACGACCGTGCCGTTCTTGCCGGTGACGGTGAGCCGGTATCCCTGCGCCAGCCGGATCGTTCCGTCGCTGCCGTCGATCTCGATCAGCGTCTCGGGAAACGGCTCGGTGGCAAGCTTCGTCGCGTAGCTGCAGTCGACCACGGAGGTCGCGCCGCTCTTGTGGTCCAGAAGCATCGTCGCCACATCCTCGCCCGCGATACTAGGATTGATGCGGGCGGTTCGCGACGTGATGGTCGAGACGTCGCCGAGCAGGAAGCGGGCGATGTCGAGGACATGGATACCGAGGTCCTCGATGATGAAGCGCTTTCCCGTCGCCAGATAGGGCTGGCCGGAAAACACGTCATAGCCGGAGCGGAAGGAGATGCGCCCGAAGAAAGACGTGCCGATCTCGCCGCTGTCGAGCACGGCTCGGACCGCCTGGATCGACGATTGCCAGCGAAAATTCTCATGCACCATCAGCGGCACGCCGGCTTCCGCGCATGCCTTCACCATCGCCTTGGCGTCGGCGAGCGTCGGCGCGAACGGCTTTTGGCAGATCACCGGAACGCGATTGGCGGCCGCCATTTCGACAAGCGGACGATGGCTGGGCGCGGTGGTGGCGATGTCGACGAAGTCCAGGCTTTCGCCGGCAAAAAGTTCCGCCGCATCGGTATAGCGCTTCGCTATGCCGAACTGGTCGCCGACGATCTTGAGTCGTTCCGGGTCACGGTCGCAGATGGCAACGATCGAGGCGCCCGTAATGCCGCGCCAGGCGTGCATCTGGTTGACGGCAAAGAAGCCGCAGCCGATCAGCGCTCCACGCAACTCCGCCATGCTCAACCCGCCTTCGCCATCTGCATCAAGGTGACGCGCTGTTGAAGCCGGCGTTGTGCCTGGTCGACGACAACGGCGACGATGATGACGAGACCCTTGATCACCATTTGCCAAAACGAACTCACACCCATCATCACCAACCCGTCCGAAAGAATGCCGATGACGAAGGCGCCGACGATGGTGCCGCCGATCGTGCCGCGCCCGCCCGACATCGAGGTACCGCCAAGCACCGCCGCCGCAATGGCGTTGAGCTCGAAACTTTCGCCTGTCGCCGGATGCGAAGCCATCAGCTCGGACGAGATGATCAGGCCGACGATCGCGGCGCAGAAACCGGAGAACATATAGACGAACATCTTCACCATGTTGACACGGACGCCCGAAATCCGCGACGCCCGCTCATTGCCGCCGACCGCGAAGATGTGGCGGCCGAGTGGCGTGTATTTGGCGAGATAGGCGGCTCCCAGCGCAACGACGATCAGAATCCAGATCGCCACCGGCAGGCCAAGCAGCCGGCCGGCTCCGAGGAAACCGAAGCCGGTGGTTCCCAGTTCCGGCCTGCCGACGAGGTTGGGGAAGGTGCGGCCGTCCGACGACAGCAGCGCCAGCCCGCGCGCGACATAGAGGACGCCGAGCGTGGCGATGAACGGTGCAACGTTCAGCCTGGTGATCAGCAATCCGTTGACGGCGCCGATCAATATGCCGACGGCCAGTGTGATCAGCGCGATCTCGAAGACGTTGAAATAGATGGTGTAGCCGATCTGCAGGTCGATGCCATTGAGCACGAGATAGCCGGCCACCATACCGCACAGGCCGACGATCGAGCCGACCGAAAGGTCGATGCCGCCAGTGATGATGACGAAGGTCATCCCCATCGCCAGGAACGCGTTCAGCGCCACGTGCTTCGACATCAGGATCAGATTGGCGGTCGACAGGAAATTCGGCGCCGCGATCGAGAAGAAGATCAGCACGGCGATCAGCGCGATGAACGTCCGAAGCTTCATCACGGTCAGCAGCACCGAGCCGCTGGAAGTGGAGGGAGCGGCCGCTTTGGCTGGGATGTCAGTCATGGGCGGTGCTCTCCGTGCGTGGGGCCGGTCCGTGGCCAAGCGCGGATGCAGCCACGAGTGCCGCCTCCGTCGCTTCGGCGCGATCGAACATGCCGGTCAGTTTTCCGTTGCTCATCACCGCGATGCGGTCGGACAGCGCCATCACCTCATCGAGGTCGGAGGTGGCGAACAAAATCCCCAAGCCGTCGCGGGACAGTTTGCGCATGGTGCGGAAGACGTCGGCCTTGGCGCCGACATCGATGCCTCGGCTCGGCTCGTCCATCAGCAGCACCTTGGGTTCGGTGAGCAGCGCCTTGCCGATCACCACTTTCTGCTGGTTGCCGCCCGACAGCGACGACACCTCCTGCGCAGGGTCGGCGACCTTGATCGCCAGCTCCCGCACCATCTGCGTCACCGCCTGCCTTTCGCCGGCGCCACGGATATGGAACAGGCGGGCAAAGCGCGATAGGCTGGCCAGCGTCAAATTGCTGGCGACTGACAGGATCGAGACCAGCCCTTCGCGCTGACGGTCTTCGGGGATCAATGCCAGGCCACGCCGGATGCGCCGCGTCGTATCGCGCTCCTTGACCTTTATACCGCCAATGAAGATCTCGCCCGTCGAATGGCCGTGGCGGCCCATGATGCAGTCGAACAGTTCGCTGCGACCGGCGCCCATCAGGCCGTAAATGCCGAGGATCTCGCCGGCACGCAGCGACAACGAGACATGGTCGACGGCAAGTCCGCCGGTGGCGCGAGGCAGGCAGATCTCCTCGGCACGAAAAATCTCTTCTCCCGGAAGATGGCCGTCGGCCTTGGCGAAGTCCTTGGCGTCGGAGCCGATCATCTGGCGAACGATCCACTGCGTGTCGACGTTCTTCATCTCCTCATGGCCGGTGATGCGGCCGTCCCGCAGCACGGTGATGTAGTCGCCGATGCGGATCAGCTCTTCTAGCCGGTGCGAGATGTAGACGATGGCGACGCCGCGCGCCTTGAGGTCGGCGATCACCTTGAACAGGATTTCGACCTCCGCCGCGCTCAGCGCTGAGGTCGGCTCATCCATGATCAGGATGCGCGCGTCGAGCGAGACCGCCTTGGCGATCTCGACCAGCTGCTGCTGACCGATGCGCAGATCCTCGACCAGCATATCGGGCCGGATGCCGGCTTGCAGGCGTTCCAGAAATTCCGCAGCGCGGTTTTCCTGTTGCTCGCGGTCGATCTTGCCGAAGCGATTGGTGATCTCCCGGGTGGCGAAAATATTCTCGGCGACGCTCATGTTGCCGAACAGGTTCAACTCCTGGAACACCATGCCGATGCCACGGTTCACCGCATCACCGGATGACGAGAAGGAAACCTCTTCGCCTTCCAGCAGGATGCGGCCGGCGGTCGGCCGTTCCACACCGGCGATGATCTTCATCAGCGTCGACTTGCCGGCGCCGTTTTCACCGACCAGCACGTTGACCGCGCCCTTGCGCACCTCGAAATTGGCGCGCTTGACCGCAACGGTGCCGGAATAGACCTTGGAGACGTCCTCGAGCTTCAGGATGATTTCGCGCTCTGCTGTCGCGCTCATGGCTTCGGCCCGATCTCTGCCTCCGCCGGCGTCACCAGCGGCAGGTCCTGGCCGCTCCCCAGCGTATAGGCGCCCAGCACTTTGGTACTGCGGCCTTCCAGCGCTTCGCGCGGCAGCTTGGAGAGCACCGTCTTGTCGGTGTAGCTGTTGAACGCCTTGCCGAACTGGGCGAAGTCGATCTGGTTGGTGAAGTCGTTGAACTGGATGAAGTCCAGGCTGTCGCGCAGCGCGGTACCGCGCACCGCCGGTCCGATCTGCACTCGTGCATCGGCTTTGCCGTCGCCGTCGACATCGACGTCGACGGTTGCCGCCCGCGACTGCGTGTTGGCCGCGACGATCTTGCCTTCCAGCCGAACCGCGAAAGTCCAAGGCGAATTCGCCTGCTTGTTCGGATTGCCGTATTTGGCGCCGGCAGCCGATGGATCGGTTGTCGCCAGGGTGTGAACCTGCGCAAACGGTCCGGCTTTCTGCTGGAGATAGGGCACGACCTTTGCCGCCCATATCTCTTCGACCATCTTGTCTGGATTGAAGGCGGGAGCATTACCGCCGTCTGCCGATTTCGTCGGCAGGATCTTGCAGGCGGTCAGGCTGATGCCGACCATCACGGTAAGGATCGGCCAGTTCGGCTTGGTGTTCAGCATGGCGGCCTGTCGTTCAGCATCGTGGGCGGCCCACGGAAAATGGCGGCGAGGGGCGAAAACCGATGTTCGCCCCTCGCTATTGAAATCACGCTGGCTCAGTTCGTCAGCGCGAAGGTCTCCAGCTTGGCGGCATTGTCGCCATTGATCAGAACGCAGTCCATCAGCTGCTTTTCCTTGGCCGGCGACTTCTTGTTCTTGATGAAGTCGTTGGCCTGCTCGACCGCCATCTGCGCCTGCGCGAAGGCCGGCTGCAGGACGGTCGCCTTGATGCCGCCCGACGTGATGGAGTCCCGTACGTCGTTCGATCCGTCGAAGCCGACGACGATGACATCCTTGCGGTTCGCCGCGGCAAGTGCCGCATAGGCGCCCATCGCCATCGTGTCGTTGCCGGAGATCACACCGTTGATGTCGGGGTTCGCCTGCAGGATCGATTCCATCTTGGAATAGGCTTCCGTCTGGCTCCAGTTGGCCGACTGCTGGGCGACCATCTTCAGATCCGGATAGTCGTCGATGACGTCGTGGTAACCCTTGGAGCGAATGCCGGCATTGGTGTCGGATTCCTTGCCGACCAGCTCGACGAAATTGCCCTTCTCGCCCATCAGCTTGACGAATTCCTGCGCGCCGAGCTGGGCACCCTGGTAATTGTTGGAAACGATCTGCGCGACAGCGACGCCGGTGGCGTTGATCTCGCGATCGATCAGGAAGGACGGGATGCCTGCGTCCTTGGCCTTTTGCACGGCGGCGACGGTGGCGTCGGCGCCGGCATTGTCGAGGATGATCGCCTTGGCACCGCGGCCGATCGCGGTGTCGATCAGCTCGGACTGCTTGTTGGCATCGTCGTCATGGACCAGCACCAGCGCCTCATAGCCGAGTTCCTTTGCCTTGGCTTCCGCGCCGACGGCTTCCGCCTTGAAGAACGGATTGTCGTGCGAGGGCGTGATAATGGCGATGAGATCCGCCGCATAGGCGGGCACTGCCGTGCCAAGCGCCAGCATGCCGGCGAAAGCCGCAAGCGTCATTCTGCGTGTGAGTTTCATGAAGTCCTCCCGTTTGAAAAAATTGCCTTGATCGGCCAATGGCTTTGTCTGCATCCGAATTCGTCAGGCAGCGCGGGCCGCGGATCGCTTGGGTCGAAAACCGTTGCCGGCATACCCAAGACGGATCGTTGCTCCCCAGCCCTCCTCCACTCGCCCAGGCATCCTGCTCCCTGCGAAACCTTGTCGATCCGAGCCATGAACAGCTAAGCCAACTGGTATAATGAGTCAACCACAAATTCAGGTGACATGTACCTGATGAGCTACCAAAACCGAGGGTCGGCAATGACATGCCGGGCCCTCGAGGTGCTGCGTCAAGCACCTGTCTTCTCTCAGGTGATCCGCTGTATGCTGGCGGCGATCTCTTCCGGTTCGAACACCCGCTTCCAGTCGTCACGCATCAGCACCGGCTTGCCGAACTCGATCGCCTTGTTGCAGGCGTCCGAGAAAACGCCCTTGGTCTCGCCGAAAATGACGGCGCCGAGCACGTTCATATGGCCGAGCAGGAAGTCGAGTGCCGCCTGCTGGTCGACGCCGCGCGCCACGACCTCGTCGACGGCTTCTTTCATGACCACCAGCAACGAGGCGCACACCGTCTCCGAAAGGCCAGGCTCGAGCAGCGCCATCTGTTCGACGCTGACGCGGTGCGAACGCATCACCGGCGCCCATATGATCTTCGCGATCGCCTCGCCCTTGGCGTAGTCCTCTTCCGGCCCCTGCATCAGGGCGCTGACCATATGCTGCTTGGCCTTCACGCCGCCGAAATAATCCTTCTTGGCTGCCATGTCGGTCTCGTCATTGAAGATCGGCGGATGGCAGGGATGGGTAACGAAATAGGTGAGATCCGGCCGCTTCGGCAGATGGCCGGCGAAGGGTGCTGCCGCGTCTAGCACCACCACCATCGTGCCTGATACCAGCTTGCTCTCGATGCTGGCCGCTACCTTGCCGATATGCGTGTCGGGAACGGCCAGGATCACCACATCGGCGTCCGTGAGCGCCTCGTCGGCACTGACCGTATCGAAACCCAGTCCGGTCTTCAGCCGTTCGCGGCCGGCATCGCTGACCTCCACATGGCGTATCGTGTAGGGAGACCCGCGAAAATTGGTCGACAGGCGGTAGCCCATTTTTCCGCCAGCCCCGAACAGCGCAATCGTTGTCATCTGGTCACCACTCCTGTTCTTCGCCGACGGCATCGCCCATCGTCAACTGATCAACTGGTATAATCACGCTACCAGATTTTGGCAATCTGATAATGACCATGCGATGCGCCGCGTCATCGGCTGCCGATGGCAAGCTCCAGCACGAGAACCATGGATGGCGCGCTCGGGATACGATCTCTAGATCACCAGAAGAAGCCCGCGCTTGCCCGCTGAGTGCGCATGGGCGCTGCTCTGCCATCCCCAGAATAGGAGGCATCTGATAGGGGTCGGAGGTCGGGCCGGGCGCTACTTCAAAAGATCGACCAGCATGTCGAAAGCCGCATCGATATCGCCGCGAACCGCCGCCTGAACTGCCTGCTCGTCCCGGTCGCGCAGGGCCGCAAACATCTGTTGATGGTATGTGTTCGCGGTCGAGTAGGACCCATGCAGCATATTGAAATAGGGGCTGATCTGCAGCCATAGATCCTTGATGATCTTGAGCAGGGTTTCGGATCCTGCTGCTCGGTAGATTGCGAAGTGGAAGGTGTAATTCGCCCTCAGATAGGCCTTTACGTCGTCCGCGCCATTCGCGCGTTCCAGCGAGTCCAGATCGCGCGCGAAAATCGCAAGATCCGCATCACTCCGGTTCTGTGAGGCCCAGCCGGCGGCGATGGCCTCTATCTCAAAACGTACATTGCGCAAATCGGTGAGCCGCTCGCGGCTGAGCGCCGGAATACCAATGGAGCGCCCGGATACCACGGTCAGCGCGTTGGCTGCCGTCAGGCGCCGCAGCGCTTCCCTGACCGGCATCGGGCTGACGCCAAAGGCGTCGGCGAGGCTCTGAACCGTGACCATCTCGCCCGGTACGATGCTGCCGTCGAGGATCAGTTCGGTGACCTGATTATAGACCCGGTCCTGCAGAGTTTCCTTGGACAGTGGAATGATCTCGACACCAGGCTTCCTGAACGCCGATCCAGCCATCTCCGGTCAACCTTCCCGCCCAAGGGCGACACTATTGCTTGTGTCGGAATGCAAGGTTCGTGGTGCCACGTCAAGCGGCTGACATAGCCGTTTTGATATAAACGATTTCATCATTGATATTTGATCAAATCATGTTACGGTCGCTGCATCGAATGGCAAGGGTTACGTTTTGTGCCCTTGGGAGGCATTCGGTCGTTCTGTTTGGGAGGAGTTCACATGGGTATCGGATCGAAAGTCCGGCGGCTCGCGCTGCTGGCTGGGATGGCTGCATGCGCCTTCGGCCTGTCCGCCGCGCAGGCAGCCGAGAAGTATAAGATATTTCTCAGCATGAGCTACATCGGCAATGATTGGCAGGCGGAGGCGGCCAACATGGTCAAGGCCATGGCCGCCCACAAGAGCCTGGCCGACAAGGTCGACCTGCAGGTCCAGGTCGCTGGCCCCAACGCGCAACGCCAGATTCAGCAGATCAACGCAATGGTGCAAAGCGGCGCCGAGGCCATCGTCGTGTATCCGATCTCGCCGACCGCGCTCAACCAGGTCGTCAAGAATGCCTGCGACAAGGGCGTAAAGGTCTTTGCCTACGACGCCGAGATCACCGAGCCTTGTGCCTACAACGTCCACATCGACCAGCTGGAAGCGGGCAGGGTGACTGCCGAATGGCTGGTCAAGAAGCTCAACGGCAAGGGCAACATCATCGCCATCACGGGCGTCCCGGGAACATCCGTCGACGATCAGCGGACAAAAGCCGCCAAGGAAGTCTTCGCCAAATATCCTGATATCAAAATCGTCGGCGAGGCTGTCGGCATGTGGAGCCAGGCGGTCGCCCGCACCGAACTTTCGAAAATCCTGGCCACCCGCAATTGGGACGACATCAACGGGCTGTGGATGCAGGTCGGCTGCTTCACCGCCAACTCGATGCAGCTCGAGGCTGGCAAGAAGACCAGCGAACTCCTGCCTTGCGCCGGCGAAGGTTCCAATGGCGGCCGCATCCAGATGCTGCCGGAGGGCACCGAAGTCGAAGGCGCGGCCGCGCCCTATGCGCCGGCTGGCGCACAACGCATTTCCTACGCCTCGCCGCCTTATTCGGGTGCGCTGGCGCTGAAGCTTGCCGTCGAGGCGATCGAAGGCAAGGACGTGCCTAAGACCACCATCCTGCCGCTGCCGGTCGTCACCAACGAGACGATCAAGCTGTGCGACGAAGGCACATGGGCGGAGATGAAGGCCGGCTGCAACGCCTTCAAGCCGTCGCTGGTCTCCAATCCGGGCTGGTTTGCCTCGATCTTCTCGGACCAGACACCCGAGGTTGGCCTTAATGCTGCCCTCGTCGGACAACCGGAGAACTAAGCCTCCCAAGGCGCGTGTGACGATGCACGGACTGTTGTCCGTGCATCGTCAATCCATGCCAAGCCCGGCGATCGAGGACAATGACAGAACACTCCGAGCTTCCCGCCATCGAGATCGACGGCATCAGCAAGGCGTTCGGCCCGACCGTCGCGCTGGAAGGCGTGTCGTTCGCGATCGCGCCCGGCAGCGTCCATGCCCTGCTCGGTGAAAACGGAGCCGGCAAGTCGACACTTGTGAAGCTGCTGTCCGGGCTGGTCCGGCCGAGCCAAGGCCATGTCCGCGTCTTTGGCAAGGAGATCGCTTACGGCGCCCCGCGCGCAGCCCATGCGCTCGGTATGCAGACTGCGTTCCAGGAGATGACACTGGTGCGCGACCTCTCCGTCCTCGACAATATGATGCTGCCTTACGCTCCCGTCGGCGTCTCCGGCCTGATCCGGCGCGGAGCGGCCCGCAAGGCTGTCCGCCGCCACATCGACGATCTCGGTTTTTCCGTCGATCTCGATGCCGAGGTAAGCGAGCTCGAGCTTTCGGTACGCCAGAAGATCGAAATCGCCCGTGCCGTCTACCGCAAGCCGCGCATCCTTTTGCTCGACGAACCGACCTCCACGCTCGCCGGCCGCGACGTCGACTGGCTGGGCGCGATCATCGCCAGGCTGAAGACGGCTGGCACCACCATCGTCTTCATCACCCATCGCATGCGCGAGGTCCGCGCCTTTTGCGACACGCTGACGATCCTCAGAAACGGCCGCCACATCGTCACCGCGCCGGTCGCCGATGTCTCGGATGCCGACGTCATCGAAAAGATCATCGGCCGCAGCATCGAACAGACCTTCCCGCCTAAGCCGGACAGCGCCCAGGCTTTCGGGCCGCCGGTTCTGGGCGTGCGCGATCTCAAGGTCGGGCCCAAGCTCGACGGCGCCGGCTTCGATCTGCGCAAGGGCGAAATCCTCGGTGTCGCGGGGTTGCAGGGCATGGGCCAGCAGGACCTGTTCCTGGCCTGTTTTGGCATGGCCGAGATCGAGCGCGGCCACATCCTCGTCGACGGCCGCAAGGTCTGGCTCGGTTCGCCGGCCGATGCTTTGCGCCCCAACATGGCCATCGGCCTGGTGCCGGAAGACCGCAAATCCGAAGGCCTGTTCCTGAAACTGTCGGGCAGCCAGAACGCCACTCTGCCGGTGATATCGCGCTTCACACGGCTAGGCCTTGTCGACGCGCAAGCCGAGACCCGCTCCGTCGAGGCGGCATTCGCCACTGTCGAGGTCGACCGCCGCGCGCTTTGGACGCGGGCCGGTGCGTTTTCCGGGGGCAACCAGCAAAAAATCGCCATCGCCAAATGGCTGGTGGCGCAGAGCCGCATCCTTCTGCTGTTCGATCCCACCCGAGGCATCGACGTCGGCACCAAGCACGAGCTTTATGTGATGATGCGAAACTACGTGGCTTCGGGCGGTTCGATCCTTCTGCACTCGACCGAGATTCCCGAACTCGTCCACCAATGCGACCGGGTCCTGGTTCTCTACGACGGGCGCATCGCGGCCGAACTCGAAGGCGACGCCATCACCGAACCGGCCATCATGCGCCCGGCGCTCGGGCAAGCCGGGGAAGCCGCCGCATGAGCAGCACAGCATCATCATCCCCTGTTCCCGGCGGCTTCGGACTGCGCCGTGCGCTGGTGCGCAATCGCGGCGCGCTGATCGCCGCGGTCGTCCTGGCCATCCTGCTTTTCATCGTCGACTGGATCAGCGCCGGGCCGCTGACCTATTTCGATGTGTCGTTCCTGTCGAGCGGCGGCACGACCTCGGCGCTCGCCGCGATCGGCCAGACCATCGTCATCCTGTCGGGCGGCTTCGACCTGTCCGCCGGCGCGGTGATATCGCTGGTCAATGCCGTGCTGGCATCGAGCATGGACCCGATGGCGCCGGGCGCCAGCATCATCCTGTGGACCGCCGTCGGCATCGGCGTCGGCATGGCGGTGGGCGCCTTCAACGGCTTCTTCATTGCGGTGCTGCGCATGCAGCCGATCGTGGTGACGCTGTCGACCATGTTCATCCTGCAAGGCGTGACGCTGCTGGTGATGGACAAGCCCGGTGGCTTCGTGTCGCCTGATCTTGGCACGTTTTATCTCGGCGACGCGATCGCCGGCTGGCTGCCGATGCCGCTGGTGGTGATCGGCGTCGTCCTGCTCGCCTGGTTGTGGCTGAAGGGAACCCGCTTCGGCACAGCACTTTATGCGGTCGGCAGCGATCCGGACTCGGCCGCTTCCGTCGGCATCAATGTCGTGCTGGTGCGCTTTGCCGTCTATGTCATCGCTGGCGGCTGCTATGGCCTTGCCGGCGTCTTCATCAGCGCCCAGACCGGCAGCGGCGATCCGCTGGTTGGCAATCCGCTGCTGTTGTCGATGTTCGCGGCGGTCGTCGTCGGCGGCACGCGTCTCGGTGGCGGGCAGGGCGGCCCGGTGGGCTCTGTCTTCGGCGCCTACATCCTGATGATCGTGGTGAACATCCTGCTGGTGCTCAACGTATCGGCCTATTATTCGACCATTGCCGAAGGCACCATTCTGGTGCTGGCAGCACTTGCCGGCTCGATCTCGCATGCATCGGTGCTTGCCGTGCAATTGCGCGCCGCGCGCGCCCGGCTTGCCGCCTGGCGCGCCGGCATATTGCCCTCGCAACTCGAGCGCGTGGACCGGCGTCTCAAGACCGCCGAACCAGCCCATGCCCAGGGCAGTCCGGCATCGCCGCGCCCTGCCTTCCATCTGCGCAACGCGGAAACGTTGCGCTATGCGCTGCCCACCTATGTCTGCCTGCTGCTCATCGTGGTCGTCACGCAGGTCTGGCTCGGCCGCGCCATCCTCAATCCGGGTTACTGGAATTCGCTGCTGGTGCTATCGTCCTTCCTCGCCGTCCTAGCGCTCGGGCAGGGAACCGTCATCCTGACCGGCGGCCTCGATCTCTCCGTGCCGTGGACGATCGGCATCTCCGGCATCATCCTGGCCGGCATGGTCAACGGCTCCGACGCGGCCCTTGTCTACGCCTTGCCGGTCGTTATGGTGATGGCTTGCGCCATTGGCTTCGCCAATGGTTTCGGCATCGTCTATCTCGGCATCTCGCCGATCGTCATGACGCTTGCCACCAACGGCATTCTGCAAGGCTGTGCGCTGCTCTATTCGCAGGGAACGCCGGCCGGGTTTTCCTCGCCGATGCTGCGCTGGGTCATGACGGCCAAGCTTGCCGGCCTGCTGACCCCAATCGTCCTGCTGATGGTCGTCTTTGTCGTCGCGGCGGTACTGCTGCTTGGCCGCACCCCGTTCGGACGACGCGTCTACGGCATCGGCAATGGGCTGCGCGCGGCGCGCTTGTCGGGCATCGGCGTCGAGCGCACGCTGATCCTGGTCTATATGCTTTCGGCCGTCTGCGCGGCTGTTGTCGGCGTCATGCTGACCGGCTTTTCGGGCCAGGCGAGTCTCGGCATGGGCGACGACTACCTGTTGCCGTCGATCGCCGTGGTGGTGGTCGGCGGCGCGCTGATCACCGGCGGTCGCGGCCACTATCTCGGCATGCTCGGCGGCGTGTTGTTGCTGACCGCACTGCAGATGCTGCTCGCCGGCACCACGCTTCCCCATGCCACGAGGGCAATTCTTTACGGACTGGTCGTTCTGGGCGCCGTCATGGCGTTGCGCGAACGGCGGCTGCAATGAAAAGGACAGGACCATGAGCACAAGGGCGCCGGCATCGGCGGACGAATTTTTGACCGGGCTGAAAGGCCAGCGCGTGCTGGTCACGGCGGGCGCCGGCGGCATCGGGTTTGCCATAGCCGACACGCTGTCACGCCTCGGCGCCCGCATCGTCGTCTGCGACGTTTCCGACGAGGCGTTGGCCGCTGCTCCCGGCAAGATCGACCTGGTCGCCGCGATCAAGGCCGATGTCTCGCGCGACGATGACGTCGACCGCCTGTTCGAGGCGGTCCAGAAAAAACTCGGCGGGCTCGATGCGTTGATCAACAATGCCGGCATTGCCGGGCCGACCGGCGGTGTCGACGAGATTGATCCGGCCGACTGGCGGCGCTGCATCGACATCTGCCTGACTGGCCAGTTCCTGTGCGCCCGGCGCGCCGTGCCGCTGATCAAGGCGGCGGGCGGCGGCTCGATCGTCTCGATGTCGTCGGCCGCCGGCCGCCATGGCTACGCCTTCCGCACACCCTACTCGGCGGCCAAGTTCGGCGTCATCGGTTTCACGCAAAGCCTGGCCAAAGAGCTCGGGCCGCACGCCATCAGGGTCAACGCCATCCTGCCCGGCATCATCGAGGGACCCCGCATCGAAGGTGTTATCTCGGCACGCGCCAAGCAGGTCGGTATCAGCCACGAGGAGATGACCGGGCGCTATCTGCAGAACATCTCGCTGCGTCGCATGACCAGCCCCTATGATGTGGCGTCGATGGTCGCCTTCCTGCTCTCCGATGCGGGCATCAACATTTCCGGCCAGTCGCTCGGCGTCGACGGCAACGTCGAAACACTTTGAGGAACAAGCCATGGCCAATGTCGCGATCGTCGGAAGCGGGTTCATCGGGCGGGCCTGGGCCATCAGCTTCGCCCGTGCCGGCCATGACGTGCGGATGTGGGATCAGTCGCCCGCTGCGACCGGCGGCGCCCGCGACTACATTGCCGGCGTGCTCGGTGACCTTGCCGCAAACGACCTGCTGCGCGGTCAGTCCGTCGACACTGTGCTTGGCCGGATCAGCGTTGTCGCCGAGCTTGAAGAGGCGTTGGCGGGTGCCGTGCATATCCAGGAGAACACGCCCGAGAATCTCGAGGTGAAGCGGGAGGTATTCTCGCTGATCGACACGCTAGCCGATCCGCGGACAGTCATCGCCAGTTCCACCTCGGCGCTGTTGCCGTCGAAATTCACCGACCATCTGCAAGGACGGCATCGCTGTCTGGTCGTGCATCCGATCAATCCGCCCTATCTCATTCCGGCGGCCGAAATCGTGCCGGCGCCATGGACGTCCGCCGAGACGGTCGAGAGAACCCGCGCCTTCCTCATCGACGCCGGTCATGCGCCCCTGGTGATGAAGCGCGAACTCGACGGCTTCATCATGAACCGCCTGCAAGGCGCATTGCTTGAGGAGGCTTTCCGGCTTGTCGCCGACGGCTACGCCAGCGTCGAGGATGTCGACATCGGCATCCGCGACGGGCTGGCGCTGCGTTGGTCGTTCATGGGGCCTTTCGAGACCATCGATCTCAATGCACCTGGCGGCGTGCGCGACTATGTCGAGCGTTATCAGTCGATCTATTCGAACATTTTCCCGCAGATGCTGCGGCGCGTCGACTGGGCGGGTGAGGTGATGAAAACCGTCGAAGCCGACCGCCGCGAACGCCTGCCACGCGAAAACCTCGGCGAACGGCAGGTATGGCGTGATCGTCGGCTGATGGCGCTGGCGGCACACAAGAAAAAATCGGACCAGGAGTACGGACAATGATCGAAACGAGCCGCAAGCCAGGTGCTGCGCAGACCAGGGGCAAGGTCATCATCACCTGCGCGGTGACGGGCGCCATCCACACGCCGACCATGTCGCCCTATCTGCCGATCACTCCTGACCAGATCGCTTCTGAGGCGATCGCGGCTGCCGAAGCCGGTGCCGCAATCCTGCATCTGCATGCGCGCGATCCGGAAACCGGCAAGCCCGACCAGACGCCGGAGGCCTTCGCTCGCTTCCTGCCGCGCGTCAAGCAAGGCACCAACGCCGCCATCAACATCACCACCGGTGGCAGCCCGTACATGAAGGTCGAGGAGCGCGTGCGCCCGGCCGCCCAGTTCAAACCGGAAGTCGCCTCGCTCAACATGGGCTCGATCAATTTCGGGCTCTATCACCTCGCCGACAAATACGAGACCTTCAAGTTCGACTGGGAAAAGCCGCATCTGGAAGCGACCCGCGACCTCGTCTTTCGCAACTCGTTCAAGGACATCGAGTACATCCTGGCGACCTGCTACGACAACGGCACGCGCTTCGAGTTCGAGTGCTACGACATCGCTCATCTTTACAACCTCTCGCACTTCGCCGACCGCGGGTTGGTGAAGCCGCCTTTCTTCGTGCAGTCGGTATTCGGACTGCTCGGCGGTATCGGCACCCATCCCGAAGACGTCGCCCACATGAAGCGCACTGCCGACCGGCTATTCGGCGACCAGTTCCGCTGGTCGGTTCTCGGCGCTGGCGCCAGCCAGCTCCGCATCGCCGCGCAATCGGCAGCGCTTGGCGGCAACATCCGCGTCGGGCTGGAGGACAGTCTGTGGGCGGGCAAAGGCAAGCTTGCCAAATCGAACGCTGAGCAGGTCTTGCTGGCCCGCAAGATCATCGAAGGGCTCGGCATGGAGGTGGCGACGCCCGATGAGGCACGCGAAATCCTGTCATTGAAAGGCGGGGACAAGGTCGCTTTCTGAGGCGGCCCGAGCAATCGCCGCGAGACGCAAAAACGGAGGAGGACGGCATGAAGATCGAAGTCGTGGTGGACGTGAAGACCACACTGGGCGAAGGACCGCTGTGGGACGTCGAACAGGAACGACTCTACTGGATCGACAGCTTCGACGGGCGCGTGTTTCGGGCGACCGCCGACGGACGCGAGATCCGGTCATGGGACGTGCCGATGAAGATCGGCTCGATGGCGCTGCGCAAGGACGGTAGCGGCGCCGTGGTGTCGCTGCAGCGCGGTTTCCATCTGCTCGATTTCGCCTCCGGCGATGTGACGCTGATCCACGACCCGGAGCCGGACCGGCCGATGAACCGGCTCAACGACGGCAAGGTCGACCGGTGCGGCCGCTTCTTCGCCGGCTCCATGGATACGATGGAAGAGGGGCCGTCCGGCGGCCTCTACAGGCTCGATCCGGATTTCTCCGTCACCAGGATCGATTCCGGCATCATCTGCTCCAACGGTCCATGCTGGAGCCCTGACGACCGCACCTTCTATTTCGCCGACACCTGGACCGGCGAGATCTGGGCCTATGATTACGACATCGCCACCGGTGCCGCCACCAACAGGCGCACCTTCGTGCGCGTCGACACCAGCCGGGGCGGTGCGGCTGACGGCTCGACCGTCGATGCCGAGGGCTATCTGTGGAATGCGCTGGTCTATGACGGAAGGCTGGTGCGATACGCGCCGGACGGCAGCATCGACCGCGTCATCGACATGCCGGTCAAGAAGATCACCAGCGTCATGTTCGGTGGCCCGAAGCTCGACACCCTTTACGTCACCTCGATGGCCAAGCCGCCGCTGCCGCGTTTTCCCGGCGACGGCGTTTTGCGCGGCAGCCTGTTCGCCATATCAGGCCTTGGCATCAAGGGCGTCGCGGAACCGCGCTTCGGCGGCTGACGCCAGGCAAGCGAAGCGCCCGTAGCATAAGCGGATCAGGCCTTGGCGCGCAGGAATTCCTCATCAAAAATGTGGCGCCGGCAGGCGTCATTGCCGTGAAGCGGCGGAGTGACGCAGAGCAGCACGTCCGCTCTTCACCCAATGACATAATGAGCGGCCAAAGAGATCATTGGCCAAAGAGGTCCGGGCGGGCCACGTTGAGCCTCTGCACCGTTCGCAGCACTTCGCGCAGATGCGCCGCCATGCGCGCGCCTGCCTGTTTTGCCTCGCCGGTTTCCACGGCCTCGAAGATCGCCACATGCTGGGCGAGCAGCGTTTCGAGGTGGCCGGGCTCGGGCAGGCTCAGATAGCGCACACGGTCCATCTGCAGCTTGACCACCTGGATCACCCGCCAGCTCTTGGGCAGGCCGGCCTCTTCGCACAGGCTGCGATGGAAGGCCTCGTCGAGCTCGAGAAACAGCTCGCGGTCGCCCTCGGCCACGGCCTTTGCCTGCTGGGCAAGGTTCACCCTGCCTGCGGCGATGAAGGTGTCCGAGCCGTGGCCGGCCAGCTTCTGCACCACGGAGACTTCGAGCGCCTCGCGAATGAACTGCGCTTCCTCGACGTCACTCAGCCGGATCGGCGCGACGAAGCTGCCGCGCTGCGGCAGGATGTCGATCAGCCCTTCATCGGCAAGCCGGATCAGCGCCTCGCGCACGGGTGTACGGCTGACACCGAGCTGCTGGGCAAGGTCCTGTTCGCTGAGCGCTTCCGACGGCAACATCGCCAGCGTCGTGATGGCGCGGCGCAGGCGCTCGTAGATCTGCGGTGAGATCGGCATGCGATTGTTGACCGGCTCCAGCACCCGCGAGGGTTCGCGCTGACCGGCGGTTCTCAGCCTGGCAGCACTGCCTGAAAATCTGGTCGCCCCCGAAAGCTTGGTCCCCATGACGAATCCGTTGCTGTGAATGGCGCTGCACTGCTCCGGTCATGACACCGCGCACGTCGCAACTCAAGCGGCAAGCAGGATTGAAGCTGTATTGACATACTACCATGGTAGTGTGTATGACGCCAGCAGGCTGGGGGAGAGGAGCCGGCATGAAGATCACGGACATCAAGGCGACCACCATCACCGTTCCGCTGGAAGCAGCATTGCGGCACAGCAACGGTACGCATTGGGGACGCTTTGTCCGCACCGTGGTCGAGGTCGAGACCGACGAAGGCATTGTTGGGCTCGGCGAGATGGGCGGTGGCGGCGCCGGCGCCGAACTCGCCTTCGCCGGCCTGAAATCTTACCTGGTCGGCCATGACCCTTTCGACCTCAACCGCATGCGCTACGCCATCTGCAATCCGACGGCGTCGCTCTACAACAACCGCACGCAGCTCCACGCAGCGCTGGAATTCGCCTGTCTCGACATCATCGGCAAGAAGCTCGGCGTGCCGGTCTACCAATTGCTTGGCGGGCGCGTGCGCGACCGGATCGGCTTCGCCTCCTATCTGTTCTTCCGTTATGCCGACCGCCGCAGCGGCAAGGGCGAAGTCCGCACCATCGATCAATTGCTCGAGCATGCCCGCGCGCTTAAGGACGAACATGGTTTTCACGCCCACAAGCTCAAGGCCGGCGTGTTTCACCCCGACTATGAGTTGGAATGTTTCAGGGCGCTCGCCGCCGAATTTCCTGCCGATACGCTGCGCTACGATCCGAACGCAGCCCTGTCGGTCGAAGAGGCGCTGCGTTTCGGCCAAGCCATCTCCGATCTCAGGAACGACTATTTCGAGGACCCGACCTGGGGCCTGGCCGGCATGCGCCGCTTGCGCGAGAAGCTCTCCATCCCGCTGGCCACCAACACCATCGTCATCGATTTTGAACAGCTCGCCACCAATGTGCGCGACCCTGCGGTTGACGTGATCCTGCTCGACACCACCTTCTGGGGCGGCATCCGCGCCTGCGTGCGCGCGGCGCAGATCTGCGACACGTTCGGTCTCGGTATTGCGGTGCATTCCTCTGGCGAACTCGGCATCCAGCTCGCCACCATGCTGCATCTTGGCGCTGTGCTGCCCAACCTCGTCTTCACCGCCGACGCGCATTACCACCACCTTGCCGACGACATCATCGTCGGCGGCAAGATGCGCTACGAGAATGGTGCGATCGCGGTGCCGGAGGCACCGGGCCTCGGCGTCGAACTCGATCGCGACAAACTCGCCACCTATGCCGAACTCTACCGCTCGCTGGGCGGCTATGCCTACGACCGCGATCCCGGCCGTCCGGGCTGGTATCCGTTGCTGCCCAACACCAATTTTGCCGACCATTTGAACGATGCCGTGCCTGATCTCGGGCTGGGCTGACATTTTTCGTTCGAAAGGATCGTCGGGAGGACGCTATGACTTTCAACCGGAGGAGAACAACAATGAGCAAGACCACAGCCTTATTCATTGCAGCCATGCTCGGCTGCACCAGCTTTGCAGCGCTGGACGCGCGCGCCGATGAAGGCCTCGCCAAGGGCGACACTTCGGCCAAGAAGATCGCCTTCAGCAATTCCTACGCCGGCAATTCCTTCCGCCAGGTGATGATCAAGAGCTTCGAGGAAATGGGCGCCAAGGCCGTGGCCGACAAGCAGATCGCCGCAACAGCCGTCGTCAGCTCGAACAATTCGGTGACCGAACAGGCGAGCCAGATCGAGAACCTGATCCTGCAGGGCTACGATGCGATCATCGTCCTTGCCGGCTCCGACACCGCACTCAACGGCGCCATCAAGGATGCTTGCAATGCCGGTATCACGGTCGTTGCCTTCGCCAGCGGCGTCACCGAGCCTTGCGCCTATGTCGTCGACTACAACCTCGATTCCTATGCCAAGGCAGAACTGGATTTCATCTCCAGCAAGCTCGGCGACAAGCCGGCCAACATCCTCGAGATCCGCGGTATGGCCGGCGACGGTTTCGACAAGCGCCTGCATGAGGGCGTCGAGAAGGCGATGAAGGCGCACGCCAGCTACAAGGCTGTCGGCGAGGTCTATGGTCAGTGGACGGCCACCGTGGCGCAAAAGGAAGTGTCGGGCATCCTGCCGTCGTTGCCTCAGGTCGATGCCGTGCTGACGCAGGGTGGCGACGGCTATGGCGCGGCGCAGGCATTCAAGGCCGCCAACCGGCCGCTGCCGATCATCATCATGGGCAACCGCCTGGACGAATTGGCGTTGTGGAAGCAGGAGCATGACGCCAGCGGCTACGAAACCTTCTCGCTGGGTGCCACGCCCAGCGTCTCCCAGGTCGCGTTCTGGGTCGCGCAGCAGATTCTGGCCGGCAAGCAGGTGCCGAAATTCGTCGAGGTGCCGCTCTTGCAGATCAATCAGCCTGACCTTGACGCCTGGCTGAAGACGGTTCCCGCAGGCGGCGTCGTCAATGCTGAATATCCGCAAGAGCTGGTGGCCAGGATTATCGACGCCAACGCTAAGAAAGAGCCTCTGCCGGGCGTTCCCGCGCCGAAATGAGCAGCATGGCCGAATGATGAACGATCCCACGTCGTCCAAAAAGGACGCAGCAGAGACAGGTGATGCCGACAGCGCCCTTATCGAGGTGCGCGATGTCCGCAAGCACTATGATGCCGTGCATGCCCTGGGCGGCGTGGATTTTCATCTCAAACCCGGTGAGGTCGTTGGCCTCGTCGGCCACAATGGCGCCGGCAAGTCGACGCTGATGAACGTGTTGGCCGGCACGGTCGAGCGCAGCGGTGGCAGCTTTCGCCTCGGCGGGCGTGAGATCGGTGCCTGGAGTGCGGCCAGCGCCCAGCAGGCCGGGCTGCGCTGCATCTTCCAGGAACTGTCGCTCTGCGCCAATTTGACGTCGGCGGAAAATGCCCGGATCGTGCACAGGTCTTTGCGTGGGTTGGGCTGGCGCCGGCGCGCGCGCCAGGTGATTGGTCCGGTGCTGGACGAGATCTTCCCTGGCCACGGCATCGATCTCGACAGGAAGGTCGCCGACCTGCCGATCGGCGAGCGACAGATGGTCGAGATCGCCCGCGCCTTCACGCAGACCAGCATCAAATTGCGCGCCGTCATTCTCGACGAGCCGACCTCGGCGCTCGGCCATGAGGCGACGGAACAACTGCTCGCCCACATTCGTCTTGCCGCAGGGCGTGGCATCGCCTGCATCCTGATCACCCATCGCCTCAACGAGATCCTCGCCGTCTGCGACCGCACCGTCGTCATGGTCGACGGCAAGGTCGTCGCCGAGCGGCCGACCGCCGGCCTGTCACGCGCCGCGCTGGTCGAGTTGATGGGAAGCATCGAACGGCCGCGTGAGCGCACGGCCGGCAAGGTGGCCTCGGTGCAAGCTCCGGTTATCCGGCATGCGGGTCGCGACACCACAGATCTGACCATCGACGTCGGCAAGGGTGAGGTCATCGGCTTCGCCGGGCTCGATGGCCACGGCCAGCGCGAGCGGCTGCGCGCGATGTTTTATGCCGCGCGCCGGCAACGCGAGGCCTTGCCGGGTGCCTATGTCGCCGGCGACCGCGGCTCGGAAGGCGTGTTTTCGCTGTGGTCTATCGCCGACAATCTGACCATCCGCAGCCTGAATGCACTGACGCGGGGCGGCATGATTTCAGGCGCCGCCGCCCGCAAGCTGGCCGAGAGCTGGTCGGACAGGCTCAACGTCAAGGCGCCTTCGATCGACACGCCGATCCTGTCGCTGTCCGGCGGCAACCAGCAGAAGGTGCTGTTCGCCCGCGCGCTGGCGTCGGATGCCAAGGTGATCTTCCTCGACGACCCGATGCGCGGCGTCGATGTCGGCACCAAGCAGGAGGTCTACCGGCTGATCCGCGCCGAGGCCGAGAACGGACGCTCCTTCGTCTGGTACACGACCGAGCTCGAAGAGCTGACCAATTGCGAGCGTATCTATGTCTTCCGCGAGGGACGCGCCGTGAGCAGGCTGGAAGGCGACGCCATCGAGACCGGCCGCATCCTGCAGGCATCGTTCGGAGGCGAGCATGTCTGACGCCGTAGCCCGTGCTCCTGCCCGATCGTCCTCCAAGGCGCGCCCGGCCTTGCTCAATGCCTTGCAGGTCGGCCTGCCGGCGATCGCGCTGCTGGTCATGCTGGCCATCATCTTCAGCATCCGCCCGGCGGCGATGAGCTATTTCGGCTTCCACCTGTTGTTCAAGCTCTCGGTGCCGCTGGTCTTCGCCGCACTGGCGCAGATGATGGTGATCATGCTGGGCGACATCGACCTGTCCAATGGCGCTTTTGTCGGGCTGATCACCTGCATCACCGCGCTCTATCTCAGGGACGCGCCGGCAATCGCTGCGCTGTGCTATCTGGTCCTGATCGCCGCCTATGCCGGCTTCGGCCTGCTTATCCATTCACGGCAATTGCCCTCGATCATCGTGACGCTGGGCATGTCCTTCATCTGGCTCGGCATCGCCGTGATCCTGCTGCCGGCACCGGGTGGCTCGGCACCCGCATGGCTTGCCGCCTTCATGAGCTGGCAGCCGCCTTTGATGCCGCTGTCGATCTGGCTGGCGGCACTGGCGGCGCTCGCCGGCCATCTCGTCATCTCGCGCTCCTCCTATGGCGTGGTGTTGCGCGGCGCCGGCGGCAATCCGCGCGCCGTCGAGCGCGCCGGCTGGTCCGTTATCGGCATCCGCGTCGCTGTCTATGCCGCCGCCGGCCTGCTCGCATGTCTGGCCGGGCTGACGCTGACCGGCCTCACCACATCGGGCGACGCCAATGTCGCGCCGGCCTATACGCTGCTCGGCGTCGGCGCGGTGATCCTCGGCGGTGGCGCTTTCACCGGTGGCGTCGTCTCGCCGGTCGGCACGGTGGTCGGCGCTCTGACGCTGTCGCTCGCGGGCTCGCTTCTGTCCTTCCTGCAGGTGCCGCCGACATGGCAGATCGGCGCCCAGGGCGTCATCCTGTTTCTCGTGCTGGCCGGGCGCGTGCTTTTGTCGGAGCGGACGCGATGACCCGGAGATTGAGCCTCGCGCCGTGGACCTACGGCTTCATCGTGGCGCTCGCAATGTGGCTGGCGACGACAGCCTACTCGGGCATCGGCAGTGCCGGCGCCACGCTGTCAGGCGCGCTCGCCTTCGGTGCCTTCAGCGTTGTGGTGGGAACCGGGCAGATGTTCGTCGTCGCCTCCGGGCCGGGCAATATCGACCTGTCCGTGCCATCCGTGCTGACGCTGGCCGCCTATGTGTCGATGACGGTCATGCAAGGATCCGACGGCATGCTGTTGCCCGGCCTGGTTGCAGCACTTGCCGTCGGCGCTGTCGCGGGTGCCGCTAACTTCCTTGCCATCGTCGCGCTCAGGCTGCCGCCGATCATCGCGACGCTCGCCTGGAGCTTCGTCTTCCAGTCGCTTGCCTTCAATCTCGGCGGCCAAGCGACACTGAAGCCGCCGGCCGGCCTTTCCCGGTTTACCTCGATGAACCTTGGCGGCGTGCAGTTCATGCCGATCGCGGTGATGCTGCTGACGCTGGTCGCCATGATCGCTCTCAAACGCACGATCTGGGGCCGGCAAGTGCTGGCCACCGGCCAGAGCGAACCGGCGGCGCGGCTCGCCGGTGTCAACGTCGCCCGGGTGCGGCTGACGGCCTATATGCTGTGCGGCACGGCCGCGGCACTTGCCGGCTTCCTGCTTGCCGGCTTCAGCGGCGGTGCCGCGCTCAACATGGGTGACGCCTATCTGATGGAATCGATCGCCGTGGTGGTACTTGGCGGCACCAGCGTCGCCGGTGGACAGGCCAACGCGGTCGGCATATGGGGGGCTGCGTTGTTCTTCAACCTGATGTCCACCATGCTCAACACCTTTGGCATCCAGGCAGGCGTGCGCTTCCTTTTGACCGGCGTGCTGATCATCCTGATCGTCGCTCTCGTGCCGAGGCCTCGCGTCAGATGACATCCGCCACCGATACGCTCGCCGGGCTGTTCGAAACAAAGGCGGTTTCCTTCGTCGACCTGACACATCCGATGAAGCCCGGCATGCCGGTGTGGCCGACGCACCCGCATTATTGCCAGGAGATGGTGGAATCCTATGACCGCGGCGACGTCGCCTGCAACCATGCGTTGGCCATGAGCGAGCACACCGGCACGCATTTCGACGCGCCGGTCCATTTCGTCCGCGGCGGCGTTGCAATCTCGGACATTCCGGTCGAGCGCTTCTTCGGCCGCATGGTGACGATCGACGCGCGGGACTGCGCGCCCCAGCAGGCGGTCGAGCCGAATGCTATCTTCGCTTTCGAGGCCGAACAGGGCCGCGTACGGCAGGGCGACGCAGTGTTCTTCCATTTCGGCTGGGACCGGCTCTGGGACGATCCGGCCTTGTTTCTCGCCGACTGGCCCGGCCTGTCGCGGCAAGCAAGCGAATTGCTGGTCGAGCGCGGTGCGCGCATCGTCGGCTCGGACTGCCTGTCGATCGATTGTTTCGGCAGCGAGGATTTCCCGGCGCACAATACGTTGCTTTCAGCCGGCATCCTGATCGGCGAGAATTTCGCACGGCTTGGTGACTTGCCGCCTCGGTGCTTCCTGATCAGCTTGCCGCTGGCGATCGAAGGCGGCACCGGATCGCCGCTGCGCGCCATCGCGCTGGTCGAGGGCTAACCCCGGCTTACGAGAAGTCCAGCTGAATCTTGAGCGTTCGCTCCGGTTCCTTCTCGATCAAGTCGAAGGCTGCGCGTGCATCCGCCGCCGCGAACACCTGCGTGATCATGCCTTGCGGATCGAGCCGCTTGTCGGCCAGCCATTCGACGACGCGCGGCAACAGCCGGCGGTTCAGGCGCGAGCCGACGATGGTCAGTTCCTTGCGCACCACTTCCTGCTGGCTGAGATTGGATGGGGCATCGGAAAAACCGAGCAGGCCGATGCGGCCCGCCGGGCTGGCCAACCGGCAAGCCTCGTCAAGAAGTGCGGGAATGCCGGCGCCGTCGATGACCAGAGTGGGGCCAAGACCGTCATTTTCGCCGCGCACCGCGGCCGGCACGGGATCGCGGGCGGAGTGGATCACCCTGTCGGCACCGAAGCGAAGCGCTCGCTCGAGGCGGGCTTCGTCGATATCGGCCACGATGCAGCGTGCGCCCTTGAGCTTGGCGACCTGCAGGACAGTGACGCCGACCGTGCCGGCGCCATAGATCAGCACCGTATCGTCGGGTCCGCAACCGGTACGATCAAGCACATTGGCGGCGATGGAAAACGGCTCGGCCAGTGCCGCCAGCCCAAACGGCATATCTCCTGGAACCGGTATGGCATTTGCCGCAGGCACCGCGACGAAGGCGCGAAAACCGCCGTCGCGGTGAACGCCCATCACTTCGAGGTTGGCGCAGACATTGGAGCGGCTGACCCGGCAGGGATAGCAGTGGCCGCACGACACCACGGGATCGACCACCACGCGGTCTCCCACCGCTATGCCGGTCACATTGCGTCCGAGCGCCGTTACGGTGCCGGCGAATTCATGGCCGATGATGCGCGGATAGACGGCGAACGGATTGGAGCCATGCAGGATGTGAATGTCGGAGCCGCAGATACCGGCACGGCTGACATGAACGACGACTTCGCCAGTGCCGGGCTCTGGCATGGCGCCCTGCCGGACTTCCAGCGACTGCGGTGCGCGAACGAGAACTTCAAGCATGGCCTCACCACTTGTATACTAGTCGACAAGTGGCTCAATCTCGCTGTGCCGTCAAGACGCAAGCGCTCATGGCGGCGGTAAGACGGCCTCTTACCGACACGTTCCTTCACGAAATCGGGACGGGCGTCCGCTGAAACGCATGTACCTGGCGACGGCAGTTCGAACTCTCAATGCGCTGTCCTGCCGATCTCCTCTCGAAGGGGGCGGCAGTCAAAATTTGTTGACTTCCATCAAAGAGGAAATGACTACCGCTTGCCTGCTCGTCGGACCATAAGACAGGCCGTGTGATCGGCCTCGGCTGGCTTGCCGCACGGAAGGCGACCTTGCCTTTGAACACGGACGCGCCACCTGGAATAGAGCAGCCGCTTGCATGACGGAATTGGCAATAGAATTGGAACAGCCTCAATTTGCCACCGAGCGCGACCCGAGGCTGAGATTGATCATCCCAATCATCGTCGCCATCGCCTTTCTGATGGAGCAGCTCGATTCCACCATCATCACCACCGCGATCCCCGCCATCGCACGCAGCCTCGACACGACGCCCGTCAGGCTGAACCTGGCGATCACCACCTACATTCTGACGCTGGCCGTATTCATTCCCGTCAGCGGCTGGTTCGCCGACAGGTTCGGTGCGCGAAAAGTGTTCGCGCTGGCGCTTTTCACCTTCACCCTCGGCTCGGCGCTGTGCGGCATGGCCAACAGTTTCGGCATGCTGCTGGCGATGCGCGCCCTGCAGGGGCTGGGCGGCGCCATGATGACGCCGGTCGGGCGGCTGATCCTGCTGCGCAGCTTCCCACGCAGCGGGCTGATCACCGCCATGACCTACACGACCTTGCCCGCCATCATGGGGCCCGTGATCGGGCCGTTGCTCGGCGGCCTGTTGACCACGTATGCATCGTGGCGCTGGATATTCTATGTCAACGTGCCTTTCGGTTGCCTTGGCATTCTGGCGGCGCTGCGCTTCGTCGACGATTTTCGCGAGGAAGCGGTGCAACGCTTCGACTTCGCCGGTTTCCTGATGGTGGGATGCGGCGTGGCCCTGCTGCAGTTCGGACTGGAGAGCATCGGCCGGCCGATCATCCCCGTTTCGGCGACGGTTCTGGTGCTGGCCGCGGCGATCCTGCTGCTGCTCGCCTTCGGGCGCTATGCGCGCCGCGTCGTTGCACCGGCAGTCGATCTGACACTGTTTCGATTTCGCTCGTTCTGGGTCGGTACGCTCGCAGGCGGCCTGTGCCGCGTTGGCCTCAACGGCGTGCCTTTCCTGTTGCCGCTGATGCTGCAGGTCGGCTTTGGCATGAGCCCGGTCACCTCGGGCTCGCTGACATTCGTCGGCAGCTTCGGCGCCTTGCTCATCCGGCCGCTGCTGTCACCGCTGTTGCGGCGCTTCGGCTTCAACGTCGTGCTGATCGGCAGCGCGGTGGTCGGTTCCGCCGCTGTCGGGGGGTTCGCCTTGATCGAAGCCGATACGCCGCACTGGATGATCGGCCTTTACGTCTTTGTCTTCGGGGTCATCCGGTCGGCGCAGTTCATGACCTCCAACACGCTGTCCTATGCCGACCTGCCGGCCGACAAGCTCAGCCGCGCCACCAGTCTCGGCGGCGTCCTGCAGCAACTCAGCGTTTCCCTGGGCGTTTCGATCGCCGCCATGGTGCTGGGCCTTGTCGCAGGAGAAACCCACATCGTGACAGCGGAACGCTTCCACCAGGTATTCCTGCTGACCGCGGTCATCCCGCTGCTGTCCGTCCCCGGCTTCCTGTACCTGCGTGCCGAGGACGGCGTGCAGGTCAGCGGCCATGTTCGATCGGGTAATTCTCGCAAATGAAGCCAGATGCATTCTGCGTTCAAAAAGGATTGCCTCGCCGGATCGGTCGATTATCATGAACGGCGATACCGTATGGCTGAGGGCAGCCCCACAGCGCTCTTGGCGGCGGATAGTGGGAAATGATCGCGCTGGCGAAACGGGAAAACGCGATGGTGTGGGTTAAGAAGCCTTCGGCTGACGAGAAGCTGGCCATGGCTGCCACTTGCGAGCGTTTCATCGCCGAGGTTCTGAAGCCTCGGTTCATCCACGGCCAGCCGAATCGGCTCGACCATCCGCTAGACATTTTCGGCAAGTGGCGAGGAAGCAAATACGGTTTCTCAGCGCGCTACCGTTCGGATGACGGTGAAGAATTCAACGCTCCCTTCGCCCGGCTCGATCATGTGGAGGAGCATCTCGCCGAGACCCGGTTCGACCTCATGTGGCACAGGCACACCGGAGCATGGGGGCGGCTGCATGCGACCGTTACGTTGGACGAGGCCCTGCGTCTCATCTCGGCTGACTCGAGGCTCCAGCCGCCACTATGAACCGCAAGAACAGCCGACCCCGTTTCGATGTCGATGCCCTGCGCGATCTTGTCGGCACCAAGGTGTACTCGCGCGGCGAGGCCTACTGGCGTGACGGGCTGGTGCAACTGCTGACCGTTGGGCCCAAGCGCGTGCTGGCGCAGGTTGCCGGCACGGAGGACTACCGTGTTGAACTGACGGGGCGTGGCGAGTCGGTCGACGGTTCGTGTTCCTGCCGTGCCTTCGGCGACTGGGGCTATTGCAAGCATTTGGTGGCGACGGCGCTGGCGGCAAACGCGATGGGCAGCGACACGGAAGCGCAAAGCATCGATGTGTTCACGCGTATACGCGAACATCTGGAAGGCAAGAACAAGGCGGCGCTTGTCGATATGATCATGGATGTCGTCGAGCGCGATCCTATCCTGTTGCGTAGGCTGGAAATGGCCACGCTGACTACGCAAGACGGCGACGAGGTGGCCATCGAGGCGCGTCTCGGCAAGATGATCGACGGCGCAACCGCCACGAATGGCTTCATAGATTACCGCGAGGCGCCCGACTGGGCCCAAGGTGTGGACGAGGCGCTCGATGTGATCGCCTCGGTCTCGAGCAAGCATGCGGGCATCGTTATACGGCTCGCTATGCGAGCCATCGATCGGATCGAGGCTGCCATCGAGGTCGTGGACGATTCCGATGGCCATTGCGCCCCACTTCTCGACCGGGCATGCGAAATTCACTGCAACGCTGTCTCGGAGGCGCCTTGCGAACCCTTGTCCCTGGCGCGTGACCTGTTCGCGCGCGAGATGAATGGTGGCTACGACACCTTCGGTGGCGCGGCTGAGCGCTATGGCGATATCCTCGGCGAGGAAGGATTGGCCGAATACCGTCGCCTGGCCAACGAAGCCTGGAATGAACTGCCCGCAACCGCCGGCAAGAATCGGATAGGTCACGGACTGTCCGGCGACCATTTCAGGCTGCAGGAAATCCTCGACTTCTTTGCTGACCGCGATGGCGACGTCGAGGCGCGCATCGCCCTTCGCGCCAAGCATCTGTCCTCACAGCAAGCCTATCTGCAAGTCGCCAAATTCTGCCTCTCGCACGGTCGCGCCGAAGAGGCTTTGCGCAGGGCCGAGGACGGCCTGTGGGTGTTCGAGGACGATCGACCCGACGAGCGGCTCATTTCCTTTGCAGTCGACCTGCTGACCACGGCCGGTCGCGATGCGGACGCCGAAGCGCATCTGTGGCGCGCATTCGAGAAGGCGCCGAGCTTCGGACTGTATCAACGGCTGTGCAAGACGGGCACGGCGGCGCGCGATCGAGTAATCGAGCGCCTCCAGTCCAGGCTGGCGCGCGAGAAGCCGTCCGCCTGGCATTATCCGGCCGATCTGCTCATCAGCATCTTGATTGAGGAGAAGCAGTTTGATCTGGCGTGGGCGAACACGCGCGCACATGGCGCTTCCGAAGGGCTGAAGAAAAAGCTCGCGCAGGTCAGTGAAGCCACGCATCCGCGCGAGGCACTGAAGATCTATGCGGAACGCGTAAACCAACTGGCCCAGTTTGGCGGTAACGGCGCCTATGCAGAAGCGGCAACCCTGATCGGCCGTATGGCCGGCCTGCGCGGCGCGTCCGAACATGCCGCGTATCTGGCGGATGTGAAAGACCGCTTCGGCCGCAAGCGCAATTTCATGAAACTGTTGGCCTGACATGCGGCGCGCGGCGATTGACGAGCAAAATCGCTACATGCTGGAACGCCAGCAGCAGTTCCGCGCGGCGGCGGATGTCGTCACCGATGCTTGGACGCGTTTTCGAGAGGTGGGGGCGGTGGCCGTTATCGGCTCTGTCGCGAAGCCGCTTTGGAAAGAGGTGCCGCGCTTCAGCGAATTCCGGCGCGCTCGGATCGAGGTCTGGCATGAATGTAGCGATCTCGACCTGGCGCTTTGGCTTGATTCGCAGGCTCGTCTAGAGCGGGATGAATTTAGGTTGGGCATAGCCTGCCTCTGTGAAGTAATTTCGGCATTCGGTTGACGTGACGGTGCCGAGGATTTGGCCGATGGCGTCACAGACGGTTTCGACTGTTCGCTTGGCA